>CAZFEP010000029.1:0-21024 GCA_964517365.1 uncultured Thiotrichales bacterium
TTATTGAGTGAACCGGCGATTTTATCAGAAAAGTCCGATATAGGTAGTATCCATCCGTACTATATTCTCTATAATAATTTAAGATGCTTTTTGACGGAGCAATTCATTGAGTTCTTGCCGTTCATCTTCAGTAAGGCCAGATGTGCTTTCATTATCAATGAGTTCTTGCACCCTAGAGGTTTGGGCTTTGCGTTCGATCCAAGCCAAAGCATCATTTAGTGCAGTCGCAGGTTCAGCAAGCTCTGGCGGAGACCAAGACATAAGTCTTTGTATTTGTTGCTCTTCTGGCTGACCTCGAAAGCGTTCAATAAGTGCTGCATGGCTTAATTCAGGCTCTTTTTTCCAAATATGAATTATTTTTGTAAGTAGGGGTACGCCTGAAAGCTGGCTGACCTCTAAGAGAGGTAAGGATTCTATATCCAATGCCAAGGATGGTTGGTGAAGTAATGCTGCTACCGCTAAACGAACAGGTGTGGCTTTATTATTAGCAATTGTGTTGTTTTTTTCAGGCTTACTCTGTTGGTATGAAATCGCTGTGCCTACTTTTTTTTCTAGTTCCTCAAATATTAATTTTTTAAATACGCCATTAGGGAATTTTTCTAAAAATGGTTTTGCGACTTGAGCTAGTCTGGCTTTTCCTGAGGGTGTTCTTGTATCGATATCTTCACTAAGTTTTAAAAAGATAAAACTAGAGATTGAGTCACCATCATGTATGTATTGTAAAAAGATTTCTTTACCGCGTGTACGAATTAAACTGTCTGGGTCTTCACCCTGAGGTAAAAATAGGAATTTTGCTTCAAGACCATCTTTAAATAGAGGAATAGTTTGTTGTGCAGCCCGCCAAGCAGCTTCTCTTCCAGCGCGATCACCATCAAAACAAAAGATAATCTCTTGTGTACTGCGGTATAGCTGTTGAATATGCTGAGAAGTAGTTGCAGTGCCTAATGTTGCAACAACGTTATCAATACCATGTTGAGCTAAAGCAACAACATCCATATACCCTTCAACAACAATTAGAGATTTTGAGGAGAGCTTAGATTTGCGCGCTTCATAAAGACCATAAAGTGCATCACTTTTATGAAATACTGGCGTTTCGGGAGAATTCAAGTATTTAGGTACTGCATCATCTAGTACTCTTCCGCCAAACCCAATGACTCGACCACGACGATCTTTGATTGGAAACACAATACGATTGCGAAAACGGTCATACAGATTGCCTTTGTCGTTTTTCTTGATCAAGCCTATTTCAATTAGTTTATCTTCTGTGGTTACAGTGTTGAATTGTTTTAGGAAATTATCAAAACCATCCGCAGCAAAGCCTAAATTATACTTGGCTGCAATTTCACCACTTACACCGCGATGTTTTAAATAAGCAATGGCATTTTTTTGATGGCGTAAGTTATGTTGAAAATAGGTATTCGCTTGTTCTAGTAGGGTATATAAGTCTTGGTAATCATTTTTTATATAATTTGTGTCATGTTTTGGAATTTCAAGGCCATGCTGCTGCGCAAGCACTTCAACAGCCTCAATGAAATCTAATCGTTCGTATTCCATTAGAAACCCTAAAGCTGTGCCATGAGCTCCACAACCAAAGCAATGATAAAACTGTTTTTCAGCACTAACGGTAAAGGATGCAGTTTTTTCATTATGGAAAGGGCAACAAGCAGCCCATTCTTTGCCTTTCTTTTTTAAAGGCACATGATTATCGATAAGTTCGACAATATCAGTACGCATTACAACTTCATCTATAAAAGTTTGTGGGATTCTAGAAGACACTATTGCTTAGATTAAAGTTAGGATTAGTTGTTTTTAATGACGTTAGATGTATCTTAACAAATCTCAAAGTACAAAGCGGAGATTAGAAACCATTACATTCTAAGGGGTACTGATGATTTTATATTGGCTTGGATTTGCTGATGCTAACGCTGTTGCATTTTTTAAAGCATAAAATATGCCGCTCGTTATTTTTACTGGTTGATTACTTCTTGTAAATATTTGATCTGCACAGGATAAGGAGTATTTTTCTTCAATGATTCAGATAGTCCCTCAATACCTGATATAGCCTTCTCGCGTGAACTGTATACCCCATGAACAAGAACAAACCAACTTTTGTTAGAGGTTGTTTTATTATAGTACGCGGTATCTATATTCAAAGAATTTCTTTTTGCAAAATCTAATAAGTTTTTTTCATTTGGTGATGCCACGATCTGGATTGTATAGGCTTTTGGGTCTTGTTTTAAAATCCAATCAGATGTGTGGGGGGTTGATAAGGTAGCTATTTTTTTAGGTTTGATATTTTCAATATCAACCTTTTCTTTTTTAGCTTCCGATTTGGGCTTTTTAGTTTGAAGAGGTCCAAGCACTAAAGGAGCGACGTAGGGCTTATTTATTTCTTTTTTCTGTTTGTCTGAGATGTCTGAATTTTTTTTATTCGTACTACTTTCGCTTTCTTGTTTTACAACTTCTTTTTTGATAACAGGTATTTCAGTAGTAGTTGTTTCACTAACCTCATCCTCTACTTCTACGCTAGTTTGTTCTTGTTCTTGTTGTTCTACTAGATCTAGTGGTAGATTATTTTCAGGATTATCAGATTTGTTTGAGATTGCTGTAAATAAAAGAGCAAGGCCGACTAAGCCAGCAAGTATTATAGCAAGGCGAGTTGCTGGGTTTGATTTGATTTTTTCAGTGGTTTCAGTAGGCAATACCTTCTCGTCGCATAACTTAGATATATTTTCTCGTGCTAACTTATTAATAAGTTTAGGCAGACCTTTTGATTGTGAAAAAATTTCATTTGTTATTGCATCATCAATTAGTGCATCACGACTCGTGCCTGCTTTATCGATACGAAATTGTAAATATTCTTTACATTGCTGTTCGTCAAGTGAGCGAATATTGATCTGGTAAACTTGTGTAGCTGCAGCGTTAGTTTGTTCAAGTTCAGATAGTTGAGTTTGTAGGGCAGGCTCTGATGCTAATACTAAGCCTAATGACCGTGATGACTGGAGACCAACATGATGTTTAAGTTTTAGTAATTCGTCGAGAACATTGCTGTGTAACCTATGTGCATCATCAATTATTAAGACTGGCTGTTTGTTATTTTCAATATACTTTTTAATATGTTCGCTAGTTGTTGAAGATTTTTCATTATTTGCATCTGGTTGGTTTATGTCATCATCACTCAATGACAAGCGCCATCTTTCTTTAATCTTTAGTTCTATTTCGGCAAACGTGGTTTTAGGTTTTGCGCGTAGTGTACAGAAATTAAATTGTTGGTAGCCTTTACGTAACAGCATGCGTAGGTGTGTGGTTTTACCTACCCCTACTTCACCTAGCAGTACAATAGTTGAGTTTTGATTTAGTAAATAATCAATTAACACATTCAAAGACATATCAAGCTGTTTGTCAGTGAATAAGAATGGGTCGCGTGCATGATCAATAAATGGATTCTGATCAAGGCCTAATTTTTCTAGGCATTCTATTGAAATGAAATCCATATCTAGGCTTTCAATTGCTTTGGAATCATAAGATTTTTGCATTGAATATACGTTCGTGTTCTGCGATGGCATACCGGTCTGTCATGCCGGCAATATAATCAGCAACTGTTCGTGCTTTTCCTTTATCACCTTTAAGTGCTTGTGCGTTTGTAGCATATTCTTGGTATTCGCTAGGCATTAATTTGATGTCATTATAAAAAGATATATATAAATCAAATATTATTTTTTTAGCCTTTTGGCTCATACGATGTACTTTGTAATGTTGATATAACTTTTCATTTAAAAATGATTTAAGTTCTAAATTTTGTAAGTATATCGATTCGCTAAACTGAATGATTGGTTTTGTTTCAGCACGAACATCCTGAATAGTTTTAGGGCTAATTCTTTTTAAAGAATGAGTGCTTTCAGATATCAAGTCAGTTACCAATTCATTAATGATACGTCGAATAGATTCATATATTTTGCGCCTTTCACTTAATTGGGGGTGTTCTTTGCTCACGTCTGTAAAATTTTTGTTGAATAAAGTTACTTTGTTAAGTTGTTGTACGTTTATGAGCCCAGCTCGTAAGCCATCATCTAGATCATGGTTATTATAAGCTATCTGATCTGCAATATTAGCTAATTGTGCCTCTAAGCTAGGTTGTGTTCTTGTAATAAATCGTTGTCCAAGGCTGCCTAATTTCTCAGCATTTTTACGTGAGCAATGTTTGAGTACTCCTTCTCTGGTTTCAAATGTTAAATTTAAGCCAGAATATGTTGGATATTTTAGTTCTAATTTATCAACTATTCGCAATGACTGTAGGTTATGCTCGAAGCCTCCATGATCGCGCATGCAATCATTTAATGCATCCTGACCTGCATGACCGAAAGGCGTGTGGCCCAAGTCATGCGCCAAGGAAATGGCTTCACATAAATCTTCATTTAATCTTAATGCACGGGCAATGGCACGGGCAATTTGAGCTACTTCAATAGAGTGGGTTAACCGCGTGCGAAACAAATCTCCCTCATGATTTACAAAGACTTGGGTTTTATATTCTAATCTACGAAAGGCTGTGCTGTGGATGATTCGTTCACGATCTCGTTGATACTGAGTACGGTACTCGGCAGTTTTTTCAGGATATTCCCTACCATTGCTTTGATTTTCATGCGCTGCATAAGGCGCTAGATCTTCATATTCCACAATACTTGAATGCTGATTAGAAGTGTTTGTGCTCATTGTTAATGGTTACAACATTCATGTAATGTTTTTTCAAGTAACGAGGGTTTAAAATCAGCTGTTAAGGTGGCTTCACCTAGCTTGTTTAGTAAAACTAAATACAACTTCCCATCACGCACTTTTTTATCTACAGACATATGATTAATGAAATCATCCGATTCCATACTAGAGGGGGCTTGAGTTGGTAAGTGAGCAGCCACTAATAAATTCTCTATGCGCATATAATCTTGCTGAGTTAGCCAACCTTGTTTTATTGATAAGTGAGCAGCCATTAACATTCCATATGCTACAGCCTCACCATGTAGCCAATTACCATAGCCCATAGCCGTCTCGATAGCATGACCAAATGTATGGCCATAATTTAACAGAGCGCGTTTTCCTGATTGTTCTAATTCATCTTCAGCTACTATTATTGCTTTGTTCTCACACGAGCGATGCACAGCAAAGGCAAGGGCTTGTGGATCTCGTCCCACTAATTTTTGTATATTTTTTTCCAGCCAGTTAAAAAACTCAAGATCATTAATCAATCCATATTTTATAATTTCTGCGATACCAGCACTGAGCTCTCGATCATTCAAAGTGTCTAGAGTGTTGAGATCAGCAATGACACATTGCGGTTGGTAAAAGCTGCCAATCATGTTTTTTCCAAGTGCATGATTAACCCCCGTTTTGCCGCCCACGGATGAATCAACTTGAGCTAGTAATGTGGTGGGTACTTGTATGAAATTGATTCCACGTTGGTAGGTTGCAGCAGCAAATCCTGTCATATCGCCAATAACACCACCTCCTAGTGCAATTAAAGTGGTGTTACGGTCGCAGTGTTTTTCTAAAAGAGAGCTGTATATTGTTTCTATAGTGGCAATGTTTTTATATTGTTCGCCATCGGGCAACACTTTAACTTCACAGTTTAATTTTTTGCAGCTATCTAGCACCATATCTAGATATAAAGGTGCGATTGTTTCATTGCTAATAATGAATATATTTTTACTTGGAATATGGTCAAGAAAAAAGTGTGACTGAGTGAGCAAATCATTGCCAATGTATATGGGGTAACTCCGCTTACCAAGTTTTACATCAAATGTTTTCATTTTTAAACTATATAAATAAAATTATTCTTGGCTTCTTATTACTTTTGTAATTTGATCAGCAGTCCAGTTCACAGTATGTCTATCCGTGTTGATTACATGATGGGCTATAGATTCATAAAGAGGAGTGCGTTTTTCTAATATATCTATTATTTTTTCACGCTTGTTGGGTGTGTTTAATAATGGTCTGGACGCTTCATTTTTTGATCTATTCAAAATTGAATCAATAGAAGCCTTTAGGTAAAAAATGATTCCTGCTTCTGATAATAGGTTACGTGTTGTATTCGAAAGAATTGCACCCCCACCAGTGGCTAGTACGATGGAATTTAATGTGCAAAGTTCTTTGATTATATTTTCTTCCCGTTCTCGAAACCCCTGCTCACCTTCGTATTCAAAAATAGTAGAAATATCGACACCCGTCTTGCGAACAATTTCGTAGTCGCTGTCAAAAAATTCCAGGCTTAACTTTTTGGCTAGGCGTTTACCAACAGTAGATTTGCCAACACCCATCGCACCTATAAGGATAATATTTTGATCCACTAGCGTAATTACAATTAACCTAAAACAAGATTATAGACTAAAATTGAAAACCCCTCTCTATTGATAGAGAGGGTTACTAATAGGATGCTAGAAAATATTTAGCGTACTAATTTTAATTGCTCACTGATTATTTTAGGCGTGATAAAAACAAGTAATTCTGACTTATTATTCTCGCTAGCAGTGTTTCTGAATAAAACGCCTACAAATGGAAGGTCACCAAAGAAAGGTACTCGGCTAATAGAGTTGGATGTATCTTGTTGATACACGCCACCTAAAACGATGGTTTGTCCGTTATCAACTAATACATCTGTTTCAACTTCATTGGTATCTATAGAAGGAATAAATCCACCAAATCCTGATGGTACTTGCTCACCTACACTGTCATTGGTAACCACGAGTTTCATAGAGACTCTATCATCAGGCGTGATCTGTGGAGTGACTTCAAGTGATAATACAGCTTTCTTGAATTCTACCGCTGTTGCACCTGCTGAAGTTGCATTCTGGAAGGGTATCTCGGTACCTTGCTCAATTCTAGCAGTGGTTTGGTTTGACGCTATGACTCGTGGTGTTGAAATCACTTCTGCGCGACTTTCTGCTTGAGCGGCTGATAACTCCAATTCAAGCAATAAACCCAAGGGTAGCTTTGCAAGCGCTAAACCAATACTGCCGGTTGCTCCTGCCGCTGGTAAATTTACATTTAATCTGTCGTCTGCTTCAAGTGTGTCGCCATTTATGGCATCTGTTGTTGCATTTAATCCGCCAGAGATCACACCTATATCTCCATCACTACCATTAAAGTCGTCGTCAATATTGGTAACGCCAAAACGCACACCTAATGATTTACTGAAGTCATCATTGGCGACTACAATTCGAGATTCAATCAAAACCTGTTTTACTGGAACATCTAACCTTTCCACTAATCTTCGTATTTCATTTAGTTTTAGTGCGGTGTCTTGCACTAGAAGATTATTAGTGCGTTCGTCTACTGTGACATTGCCTCGTTCAGAAAGTAAGGAGTTATCAGCAGACTTAAATAGCTCTGCTAAGTCTCCTGCACGCGCATAGTTCACCTGAATAAACTCGGATCGCAACGGTGCTAGTTCTTGTACTTGTTGTTGCGCTTCTAACTCTAATTTTTCTCGTGCTGCGATTTCTTCGCTAGGGGCAACATAAATCACATTACCATTCTCACGTTTACCAAGACCTTTGGTTTTTAGAATAATATCTAAAGCTTGATCCCATGGAACATTTTTTAAGCGCAGTGTTAAGTTACCAGAAACCGCGTCACTCACGACCATGTTCAAGTTAGTAAAGTCTGCGATCAGTTGTAAGACTGATCGTACTTCGATGTCTTGAAAGTTTAAAGAGAGTCGTTCTCCTTCAAACACATCTTTTTTGCGTTGCTCCACGACTTCTTCAGGAATCTCTCTAACTTCTACTACATATTGGTTGTCAGATTGATAAGCTAAGTGTTCAAACTCTTTACTAGCATCCGGTGAAATGATCATTTTTGTGTTTGAGCCATCAGCAAAAGTTTCAAATAATTTAACTGGTGTAGAAAAATCTACGACATCCCAGCGTTTACTTAAACTGCTTGGTATTGAGGTGTTACTAAAGTCAACCACAACACGCCCACCTTGTTCACTTAAACTAATTGGAACATTAGCATTTGAAAGATTTACAACTATGCGTGCAGCACCATCGTTACCTCGTCTAAAATCAACATTATTTATACTATTCCCACTTGTATTGCCCGAACTGTAGGTTGGAGCATTAACAGCAGTTACGATTGGTGGTTGTGTGCTCGCAACTGTGTTGGTACCTGAACCCGAGCCAATGGTTAATATGTAGTTATTACCAGAAATACTGGATTTGTATTCCTCCATACGGCTTAAATTTACAACGACTCTTGTTCGTCCTTTAGCCTCGGCTGCATTAACACTTTGCGCTACACCAATACCAATGTTTTGGAACCGACTTGCAAGCGCACTATTGGTGCCAGGGAAATCCAAGGCGATACGTGCAGGGTTATCGATAGTAAAGGCAAGAGGGTCAGTTGGCGGATTAGCGAACTGAAGCGATAATTGAATCTCATCATTCGGCAAACTTGCGACTTTAATATCTTGCAGCTCATTTTGAGCAAACGCAGTCATTGTAAATAAGAAAAGAAATAATGTTGTAATTCCTTTTGCTAAAGTTGTTTTGATATTTATTTTATTAATTAACATTTTAGCTCTATTATGACTATGTGAGTTTGGTGATGATTCAATCATGGCATAATGCCCCTTAGTATTAATGCATTAATTATGCATTCCCTTATTGTATTTTTGCTTGTCTTGAGTTGAATTAGCATATTAGTCACTTAACGCAATATTACCGTCGCGTTTGCGCCAGCCGCCAAATCCATCAGGAATAATTTCTTCAAGCTTGATCCCTGCATCTGACACTCCAAGTACTTTGCCATTGTTCTGGCCAAGATAGTTGCCGGCTGAAATACGTTGAATGGTTTTTTCAGGTGTTTGCACCAATGCCCAGAGAGTGCCTTGCTGTTCCAGTGTTCCAACCATGCGTAATGTGTCGAGTGGAAAATTTTCCAAAAATTCTGGTGTGCGATTAGGGTTCGGAGAAATAGTAGAATTTGTCTTTCTAATATTTTGCACAATCTTGGTTTGGAAAATGGTTGAATCAAATGGATTCCGCGCATTATTTGCCTGATATTTAAAGCTCTGGTAAGGCTTTACTTCGGGGATAGGGTCAATGCCTGGTGGTTCACGAGACTTAACTTCTTCTGCATAATCTTCCAAGTCGCGCATTCCTCTATCACAGCCCGACAGTAATGAGGCCATTGAAAGTACAAGTAAAGTCCAAAAGACCGGGCTTTTTAGTGATGCGATTAGTCTACTCATCACTCATCCTCATCTAGGTAACGATAAGTTTTAGCCGTTGCCGTCATAGTCATTTTTTGGGTCTTGCTATCACTTGGGCTAAGAGTAATGTTATGCAAGGTCACAATTCGGGGAAGTGCTGCAATTTCACTCGCAAATGCACCGAATTGATGGTAGTCGCCTTTGACTCGTAAGCTAATCGGTTTTTCTGCGTAAAACTCTTTACGAGACTCTGGGTTAGGTTTGAAAAGTTCTATTTCCAAGCCGCTAGCCAAGCCTGTTTGAGAGATGTCTACAATTAGTGCCGGTATTTCAGTTTTGCTAGGAAGCTGGCGCAACAAGGTACCAAACGTACGACGCATTTCTTCTAATTGAACTTTGTATAAGTCCAGATTTGCAGCTTTTTCAGCTTTATTTTCAAAAGTAGTTCTAAGTTCGATTTCTTGAGCCTGGACTCTTTTTAAACCTTCCAATTGATTTTTATGGTGTAGCCAATATCCTGCAAATAGTATGGCTATGCAGACTAATCCAATAAGCAATACTTTCACCCACAATGGTGAGGTACCTATATTATTGAAATTTACGTTTTGAAGTTCAGCGAAGTCCATATTCTATCTAATTAGTCTAGTTATCTTGTTCTTCAATATTAGGGTTAACCTGCTGTGCGGTTAAGCTAAAGCTACTGATTCTGGTGAGTTCAGTATCTCGGGTTTCGATTACGCCTAAGCTCGGGCTTGCTAGCCACTCAGAATCTTCAATTTTACGCATATATGACGAGACTCTCGCATTAGACTCCGCCTGGCCTGATAATTGTAGATTGTTCGCAGACTGCTTCAGGCTTGAGAGATAGACGCCTTCGGGAAGTGTGCTTACCAGCTCATCAAATAAATGTACTACACCTGGGCGAGCAGCTTGTAGATTTTGGATAACATCCATGCGTTCAATTAACGCTTGACGGGTTGAATCAAGTTTTTTAATTTCTTTAATTTTGCCATCTAAGACTTTTATTTCATTGGTAAGAAACTGGTTACGGTTTTCTTGGTGGCTAATTCTGCCATTGATTTCAAAATGAGTTAGCAATACCACTAACCCACATAGGGCTGCTGCCATCGCCATAAGAGTAAAAAACTCTTTTTGCTGCTCATTTCTGCGCGTTTCACGCCAGGGTAATAAATTAATTCTAGCCATCTTAGTCGTAAGTCCTCTTAATCAAACGCTCTGAGTGCGAGGCCGCAAGCGATTAACATGGAAGGTGCATCAGTACCTAATGCTTGAGGATTGATTTTCGAACCTAATGATAGATGACTGAATGGATTTGCAATCGTGGTTTGTATACCTGTTTCATTAGCAATTCGTTCATCTAAGCCGGGTATCGCTGCACAACCGCCTGCTAATAAAATATGGTCCACCGTTACATTCTGACTTGCTGAGTAATAAAATTGTAAGAAGCGATTGGCTTGCTGTGCTGCGGTATTTTTAAATGGCTCGAGCAAATCGGATACATAATTTTCTGGTAAACCACCTTCTTTCTTGGCTAAACCTGCTTCTTCGTAAGTTAAGCCATACTGATGCATAATTTCTTCAGTAAGTTGCTTGCCGCCAAAGGGCTGTTCGCGTGTATAGACCATTTTATGATCATCCAGCACATTTAAACTAGTCATCGTGGCACCAATGTCTAGTATGGCAACGGTTTTGTCACGCCCTCTACCATCAATGGTTTCGGTTAAAATCGGAAATACGTTCTCTATTGCGTATGCTTCAACATCAATAACGATGGGTGAAAGACCTGCCGCTTCTGCAGCGGCTACACGCATATCCACGTTCTCACTTCTGGAGGCAGCCAAAAGCACATCAATGGTTTCTGAATTTTCTTCGGTTGGGCCTAAAATATCAAAATCTAGATTCACTTCCTCAAGTGCATAAGGAATATATTGATCCGCTTCTAATTGGATTTGGCCTTCTAAATCTTCTTCGCTAAGATTAGCCGGCATAGTGATAACTTTAGTAATAACCGCTGAACCAGCTACTGCTAAACAGCAGTTTTTGGCCTTGGAACTAGACTTCTTCATGACTTGTCGAATACTCTCTCCAACTGCGTCAATATCTGAAATTACTTTTTCAGTCACGGCATTTGAAGGTAAAGGTTCAACACCATAATGGTCAACACGATAACCACTACTGGTCTGTGAGAATTCCATAGCCTTTACAGAGGAAGAGCTAATATCTAAGCCTACGACTGGGCCTTTGTTTTTATTGAAAAATAACACTTTGGTAATTAATTAACTCAAATAATGTGGTGGTTATGATTTTGTTATATACAACTATATTAGAAACTGTGCGTAACTCTATATCAAATGGTGGTTTTCGCAAACTACTTGCTGAACCGATTTATTTGGGTTCTGATACCCTTCTTTTAAGTTAACTCACTATATCAACGTCCATTGTAAGCATATGCCATTGTTTTTAAAGCTATTACGCCTAGTATTCATCGGAATTTTCGGGATCTCCGTCGCAGTAGGCATCGTTGCGGTGGGTGCGTATCTTTATTTTGCCCCCGGACTTCCAAGCGTTACGACATTAAAAGACGTGGAATTACAGGTGCCACTTAAGGTATTTAGTCGTGATGACAAACTGATCGCAGTCTATGGTGAAAAGCGCCGTCAGCCCCTACAGATCAAAGATTATCCACAGCCTGTTATTCAAGCGTTTCTCGCTGCTGAAGATGACCGTTTTTACCAGCATCCTGGGGTAGATTACCAAGGCTTGATCCGTGCAGCGATAGAGGTTCTGCGAACCGGACAAAAACGACAAGGTGGCAGTACCATCACGATGCAGCTGGCGAGAAATTTTTTTCTTGGCAATGAAAGGACTTATGTTCGTAAATTGCGCGAGATTTTCCTCGCATTGCAGATTGAGCACGAACTCAGTAAAGATGAGATTCTCGAGCTTTATTTAAACAAAATATACCTTGGCAACAGGGCTTATGGTGTAGGTGCAGCATCTGATGTGTATTACGGCCTAAGTGTAGACGAACTCTCGATCTCACAGGTGGCCATGATTGCCGGCTTACCAAAGGCACCTTCACGTTTTAATCCCATCATAAATCCTGATCGAGCATTGGTGCGAAGAAACTATGTTCTGGGAAGAATGCACCAGCTGGGCTTTATTGATAACGAAACGTATCAAAACTCACTCGATGCAGAGGTAACCGCATCACGTCATTACCCGAAAGTTGAGGTAGATGCACCCTATATAGGTGAAATGGTGCGAGCCTTCATTGTCGACAGCTTTGGAACCGTAGATGCTTATAACAAGGGTTATCGTGTCTACACCACCGTAGACACACGCTTACAACAAGCCGCAAGGCATGCTCTTGTAAAGGGCTTACGCAACTATGACTTACGCCATGGCTACCGAGGCCCTGAATCAAAAGTAGAAGATCTAACTTCGGCATCTGGTGAATTAGATACCGCAAAACTTGATGAAACGTTAAGTGAATTGACAGAAGTTGGTGGCTTAATGCCGGGTGTTATTACTGACGTTAAAAAAGAATCCATACAGGTCTACATTGGTGCAGGTCAGAATGTGCCGATTGCCTTGCAAAATGCTACCTGGGCGCGCCCCTATCTGAATGAAAATGCAATGGGTAAAGAGCCGACAGACTTTAGTGCAATGTTTGCTGTCGGTGATGTTATTCGGGTCACTACCGAAGATTCAAAGCTTTGGTCGCTGGCCCAAATTCCTAGTGTTTCAGGAGCTATGGTTTCAGTTGATCCTCACAATGGTGGCATTCTTGCTTTAGTAGGAGGCTTTGATTATTACTACAGTAAATTTAATCGCGCCATTCAAGCCAGGCGTCAACCCGGTTCTAGTTTTAAGCCTTTTATTTACTCTGCCGCACTAGATGCAGGCTATACACCTGCAAGTATTATTAATGATGCACCGGTGGTATTTGAAGATGTTGCGTTGGAAGATACCTGGCGACCACAGAATTACAGCGGTAAATTTTTTGGGCCAACCCGTATGCGGGTAGCGTTATTCAAGTCACGAAATATGGTTTCTATTCGCCTTCTTAACGACATGGGGCGCAGACATGCTATGCAACATGTCACAAAGTTTGGGTTTGATCAGGAGCGTTTGCCTTATGATCTCACCCTTGCACTTGGTTCTGGAGCGGTAACACCTCTTGAGTTAGCAAGAGGTTATGCAGTATTTGCCAATGGTGGTTACCAGATCGAGCCATATTTAATCGAGAGAATAGAAGACGATAAAGGCAATGTATTATTTAGTGCAGACTCATTAACGATTTGTGAAACTGATTGTAAGCAATTAAGGCAAAACATTAATAAACAAGAGTCCGAAAAAGTAGATGATATTACAAGCAATACTAAGTCACCTACAGGAATGTCTGGAAGTCTCAGAATAGCTGCTCGAGTTTTAGACCAAGAGAATGCTTTTCAGATGGTAAGCATGATGCAAGATGTCATTAAACGAGGCACAGGCACCAAAGCTAAAGCACTAGGCAGAAGTGATCTGGCGGGTAAAACCGGAACTACCAATGAGCAACATGATGCATGGTTTAGTGGCTTTAATGGCGATATTGTAGCGACCACTTGGGTTGGCTTTGATCAAGATCGACCGCTTGGTAAACGAGAAGTGGGTGGCACAGCTGCTTTACCTATTTGGATGGATTATATGCGGGTAGCACTGGACGGTAAAACAGAACGTTCACTTGAAGCGCCTGCCGGGATAGTAACAATGCGAATTGATCCCAAAACCGGTCTCCTTGTAGATCAAGATAGTAACCAAGGCATATCAGAAACGTTTAGGGAGGAGTTTATTCCAACTTCTAATGTTGATGTTGATAATCAAATTACTTTTCAGCAGCAGGAAGGTGAGCCTGCGGAAGTCATTGAGATACCTGAACAACTTTTCTGAATCTTGCGATTACTCTTTTTCATTTAATTAGTTTGTTTATATGTAGAAATTTAAGTGAGACGAAATAAGCCAGATCAGTTAAGACAATCGCTAGCCCACGAAACTGCAAAAATCATATCCCAAGAAGGAATACGTGATTTTCATCGTGCCAAGTTAAAAGCAAGCGAGAGATTGGGAAATTCACAACATGGTTCATTACCCAGTAATTTTGAAATTGAGCAGGCCATAAATGCTTTTCAAAAAACATTTGCACCCGGCCAAGAACAAAAATTATTAATTGAGCGCAAAATAGCGTTAGTCGTTATGGGGTGGCTACAGGATTACTGTCCTTACTTGGTGGGCCGTGTTTTAGACGGTACAGCAGGTGTTAACGCGCCTATAAGTATCCATGTTGCATGCGATACGGTGGAAAAAATAATAGCAGTTATTGAAGCAAAGAAGATTAAGCAGAAGCTGGCTGAGAGACGTTTAAAAATAAACAATGAGTTTATTTTTCTGCCAACCGTAAGTTTTGAATATGAAAATAATGAAGTCGAGGTGCTGGTGTTTGATTTACGTCAGCAACATCAACAACCCAAAAGTAAAATTCAAAATCGAAGTATGCAGAGAATAAATATAAAGGCTTTGGCTGAGCTAATAAACAATTCTTGTTCTAGCGATGTAGTGGAGGATAGCCTTAGTGGTACTCAGGGCTGAATTCTTTAACCGCATCAACTAGAACCGTCACTTTGCTTGGATCAACATATTGTTGGATGCCATGCCCTAGATTTAATACGTGGCCTGAGCCTTTGCCATATTTATCGAGCACTTTTTTGACTTCACTTCGTATTACCTGATCGCTACCATATAAAACGCACGGGTCCAGGTTCCCTTGTAACGCAACCTTTTCGCCGACTTGCGCGCGAGCAACGTTAATTTCACTAGTCCAATCTAGCCCCAGTGCATCACAACCTGTCGCGGCCATTTCCTCTAGCCAATTACCGCCACCTTTGGTGAATAATACAATGGGTACTTCTTTAGCTGAGGGTAGTTTTTTGAGATCTTGTACAATTTTTTGCATAGGAGAAAGTGAGAACCTGAGGTAGCACTCTTTGGATAACACACCACCCCATGTATCAAAGATCATTACGGCTTGCGCACCTGCATTAATCTGCGCAGCTAAGTAGTCCGTTACGGACTTACTTAAAACATCTAATAATTTTTCCAGTGTATCGGGTTCTTTATAAAGCATGCCTTTTACTTTATGAAACTCTTTACTACCTTTGCCTTCCACCATATACGTAGCAAGTGTCCATGGACTACCAGAGAAGCCGATGAGGGGCACGCGACCATCGAGTTCTTTGCGAATAAGGCTTACCGCATCGGTTACATAACCAAGTTCATCTACGGGTTCTAGGTGAGTGATTCGGTCTATATCTGCCATATTAGTAATAGGCGATTTAAAACTGGGTCCTTCACCTTCACTAAACTGTAAACCCAGTCCAAGTGCATCAGGAATGGTAAGAATGTCGGAAAATAGAATCGCAGCATCTAAACCGTATCGGTCTAGTGGTTGCATGGTTACTTCACAGGCTAATTCAGGTGTTTTACATAACGCTAAAAAATCACCTGCACGTTTTCGGGTCGCACGGTATTCTGGAAGATAGCGGCCCGCTTGACGCATAATCCACATAGGTGTGCGTTCGACTTCTTTTCTTAGAAGTGCGCGAATAAAAAGATCATTTTTAAGATCAGACATAGTGAGTGAAACCTAATTGATGTATATCGAGCACATTCCTAAGCTCGTGGATTTTAGGGAATTATAAACTTACAAAAATCTTATTAAAGCTAATCTAATAAAGGTAGTGTACAGGTATTAAAACAAGGTAAGTTAAACGATATTTAACACTAAATTAATTAGCAAGGCCAATATTAAAAAAGCTGCTGCTTGTGGGTAGACCAGGATCAGTTAATTAAGGACTAGCTTTTAACTGGCTTAAGGATAGCTATTTGTTGTTCAAGATTGGCCAAGTGCTGATTTAATCTTTGCACTCACAGCACCCATATCTGCACGACCCGCAAGTTTAGATTTCAGAGCTCCCATAACCTTGCCCATATCCTTAATGCTCGAAGCGCCAGTATCGGACAATGCTGCAGATATTAAAGTATCGATTTCATCTTCTGATAGTGCGGCAGGTAAGTAGGTGTTGATCACTACTAACTCTTGCTCTTCTTTGTCTACCAAATCTTGTCTGCCAGCATCTTTAAACTGACTAATAGATTCTCTGCGCTGTTTTTGCATCTTAGTGAGTGATGCAATGATATCGTCATCACTCTGTTCTTCGCGTGTATCTACTTCTTGTTGCTTAACTGCGGAGAGTATTAAACGAATAGTTTGCAAACGCTCTTTGTCACCACTGCGCATAGTGGCCTTCATGTCTTCTGTTAGCTTAGCTTTTAGGTCAGACATATTTCCAACATATTATCGATACACCCCGTATATATCGGGAGTATATATCGGGACGCATGAGAGAGTTTTTAGTAGAGGCGACGACGGCGCAAGCTAGTACGTGATACGCGTTTTGCATTTCGCTTCACTGCAGCGGCTGCTTTTCGCTTGCGAATTTCAGTAGGTTTTTCATATGCCTCACGACGACGAACTTCAGTGACTGTTCCAGCTTTTTCGCAAGATCGACGAAAGCGACGCAATGCGAAATCAAAGGGCTCGTTTTCTTTTACTCGTACACCAGGCATAGGATATTGAAATTACTTTGTTGAAAAGAGCCGCGATTATACAGTTGGGGTTGTGAATATCAAATTACTAGACTGGATATAAGGCATTTTCTAATATATCTATCCAATTTGATGTGATACCAGAGCGCTGAAATAGCGTGATAATAATGCCATGCGTGTACTGGGGATAGAAAGTTCTTGCGATGAGACGGCAGCGGCCATTATTTGTGATTCGGCTGGATTACTGGCGAATAAGTTATATTCTCAAATCCAGCTTCATAGTCCTTACGGCGGTGTGGTGCCTGAATTAGCCTCGCGCGACCATATACGTAAATTAGGCCCATTGGTAAAAGAAACCCTGATTGAAGCGAAACTAGAATTGCCGAATATTGATGCTATTGCCTATACATCTGGCCCGGGGTTAATGGGGGCATTATTAGTGGGTGCAGGCTTTGCGCGAAGCCTGGCTTGGTCCATCAATAAGCCGGCTATTCCTATTCATCATATGGAGGCACATTTGTTAGCCCCCTTGATCGAAAACATTGCTCCTGAGTTTCCCTATGTGGCGTTGTTGGTATCAGGAGGCCATACCTTGCTGGTTAAAATTGATCATATTGGTAGCTACAGCATATTAGGCGAGAGTATTGACGATGCTGTGGGTGAAGCTTTTGATAAAACGGCACAATTACTCGGCTTGCCGTATCCGGGTGGTCCACAAATTGCAAAATTGGCTACGCAGGGAAATGCACAGCGATTTAATTTCCCACGGCCAATGACAGATCGACCAGGCCTGGACTTTAGTTTTAGCGGATTGAAGACACATGTGTTGAATACCCTTAAACAACTTCAAAAAAACCAGACTCCAATAGATGACCAAACTCGAGCTGATGTGGCATGTGCATTTGAAGATGCAGCAGTAGATACACTCATCATAAAGTCATTACGTGCACTAGAAAAAAGTAATGCAGATACATTGGTAGTCGCAGGTGGTGTCGGTGCAAATAAAAAATTACGTCAGCAATTAAAAGATAAATTGGCAAAACAGGGCATGAAGGTATTTTATCCTGCTCCTGAATTCTGCACTGATAATGCAGCCATGGTGGCGCAACTTGGCATACTAAAGTTTGCTGAGGCTGGCTTGCTCAAGGATGATCCGTATAGGGATAATAATACTCAAAATCTGCAAATTAACGTGCAACCAAGATGGTCACTGGAAACGATATAAAAGTAACCGTTTCTAGCAATTTAGCTATTATTTAATTCTAGTAAAATGTACCTGGCTTCATTCTTTTGAGTTGCCGAGCTTAGACTCACTTCCGTTGAGTAAATTTTTAATATTCGTGCGATGTCTCCAGAATACAAAAATTGTAATTACCAGCATTGAGGCAGATAACCAAATATTATTTGCCCAAAACCAGCTGATTATTAATACTAGAAGGGTAGCGACTAAGGCTGAAAGAGAAGAGTAGCGAGTGATCAGCGCTGTTAATAGCCAAAGCACGATCCAAAAAATGCCCAGTAAGCTATTAAATCCAAGCAACACACCCAGCGTAGTAGCTACGCCCTTGCCTCCTTTGAACTGGTAATACAATGGATACATATGGCCTAGTAACGCCGCAACGCCCGTCGCTGCAATTAGTATTGAATTGGCAGTTAGTAGGTCGACAGCGATAACGGGAAGCAAGCCTTTCAGTAAGTCACCCGCTAAGGTGATGGCCGCAGCCATCTTATTTCCTGTTCGTAGCACATTCGTAGCACCTGGATTACCCGAGCCTAGTTCTCTGGGGTCGGGTAAACTAAATGCTTTACTTACAATAATCGCGCTATTGATCGAGCCGAGTAGATAAGCACCTACAACCATTAGTATCTGAATGGGAAGAATGTCCATAAGTACGATGTCTACATTACACGTTTCAAAATTTGGCCAAGCTGGAAAGGGTCCCGTGCTCGCATTGTTGCATGGATGGGGGTCGAGTTCGAAAATTTGGCAACCTTGTATTACTCAACTTGCAAAAGAGTTCCATGTTTGGTGTGTAGATTTGCCGGGGCATGGCGAAAGCAGCAATATTGTATGGGATAAAACAGTTGCTCAGGGGGTCCAGTTATTGAAAAGTGCCTTGCCAGAGCGTTGTATATTGATCGGTTGGTCATTGGGTGGGCTGTTAGCACAACTTTTTTCACATCAGTATCCTGAACGCGTCCAAGGCCTGATGTTAGTAGCGAGCACTCCAAAATTCGTAGCAGATAAAAAGTGGCCGCACGCGATGCAGGTGAGTACTTTCAATCAATTTGTAAAACAGTATGATGCTTCGCCACAAATGACATTGAGTCATTTCATGGCTCTACAGGCATTACATGGAAGATCGTTAAAGCAAATCATGGTAAATCTGGAGCAAGCATCGCTTTTACAGCAACCTAATCATGATTTAACTAGCATCCGTTGGGGTCTGGAATGGTTGTTTGAGTTAGATTTGCGTGAAGCATTTGCGATGATAAAACTGCCAATTGTTTTATTTCATGGTGAAAATGACCAAGTTTCACCCATAAAAGCCGCTCAGCAAACAGTTGATTCTTGGCAACATTCACGTTTAAGTAAAATATCTTGTGCTGGGCATGTGCCTTTTTTATCTCACCCCAAAGAGTTCATTGAACAAGTGAAATTGATGTATGCCCAACAAGAAACTGAATCAGAAACTCCTGCCGAGTAATATTAGTAAAATAGTTTGATGCTAAATAAACAATTAATTAGTAAAGATTTTTCGAATGCGGCAGATACCTATGATAGTGCTGCAATGGTTCAACAAGAAATTTGTGATCGAGCAGTAGAACGGTTGCAGATGTTGAAAGTAGCACCGGAGACCATTTTAGATATTGGCTCAGGTACTGGGAAAAGCATACGAGGTTTACATAATCTATTTCCCAAGGCTCACACAATATCTAGTGATATATCTTTAACCATGTTAAAGCAGTTGGAGCAAATACAGCCGCCCTTACAACCATTTGCTTCAACCCTGTGTTGTGATGCTGAGCATTTATCGATAAGTGATGAGTCCGTTGATCTGGTATTTTCAACCTCAACATTTCAGTGGTGTGATGATCTTCAACAGGTATTGGTTGAATGTCAGCGGATATTAAGGCCCGATGGTGTATTGGTTTTTACAACATTTGGACCCGATACACTAAAAGAATTGCGCCTTAGCTGGGCGCAGGTTGATCATGGTATTCATGTGCATCAATTTATGGATATGCATCATATAGGAGATTTGTTACTTGCGAGTGGTTACGGTGATCCGGTTGTGGATATGGAAGTGATTACCGTCGAATACCAAAAAACCCGGCAATTATTGCAAGACTTAAAAGCAACTGGAAGTCGTGGCAAGTTTGGCGGCGAAGGTATATCCAACGGCTTAATGGGTAAAGATAAATTCAGGAAATTTGAAGCGGCTTATGAGCAATATCGACAAAAAAATGGCTTGTTACCGGCTAGTTATGAGGTGATCTATGGTTACGCACGTAAGATTCCGGTAAAGGATAAGCAACAATCTTCAAGTGCGACAGAAATACATATTCCAGTAAGCCAGGTTAAATAAAAGATTAGCCTATTTATATTTTATAATAATAATTAATAGCAATATAAGTTATCAGTTTTGTAGAGGACAGCTATCCCCATTGCCCTGTATAGGTGGGAATGACATTTTCTAATGAAGGGATACAATTAGCGTTAATGATATAGCCTAGAATATTGCTTAGCTTAATTTTGTAACTAAGCATAAATTAACAAGACTTGGTTTGTTTGAGTAAGGGAATTATAATTTGAGTACAGTTACTGATATGGATCAGGAACTATCTGCACCATTGCAATTTATAGTTCGGCGTAACCAATCCCTTTCTTGGCGTGGCAATAAGCTTTTTATCTATTTTATGGCGGTAGTGTCCTTAGGTATAGCAGGTATGTTTGCGCTACAGGGGTTGTGGTTAATTCTGCCATTTGCAGGATTGGAAATATTAGTACTAACGGTTGCTTTATATACCTGTAGTTTACGATGCCGTGACCAAGAAGTGGTAACCGTTGAAGAACATTTGGTAGTAGTAGAAAAGGGCAGGCAAAAACCACGTGAAGCGTGGAAATTTGAAAGAGCTTGGATAAATCTGGA
>CAZFEP010000030.1:0-20772 GCA_964517365.1 uncultured Thiotrichales bacterium
GGGTTCGTCATTCAGTGCCGGAATGTAGCTAAACGCTTCTCCACCTGCTTCCATAAATACTTCGCAGTTTTGCATACTAATCTCTTCCAGTGTTTCAAGACAATCTGCCGAGAATCCGGGACAAAATACATCAACAGACTTAACTCCTTCTTTAGGAAGCTCTTCCATTCTTTGAATCATATATGGCTGTAGCCATTCGGCTTTGCCAAACCTTGACTGAAAGGTTAATTGCCATTCATCTTCATTTAGCTTTAGTTTTTCAGTGATTAAACGTGCGGTCTCATGACACTCACAATGATACGGGTCTCCCTGCATGAGATTTCGTTTTGGTAGGCCGTGAAATGAAAATATTAATTTTTGTTTTCTCTGATGTTGCTGCCAATGAGTTTGGATTCGTTGCACACATGCATTTATATAGCCTTCATCTGCACCATAATTATTAATTACACGTAATTCTGGCATCCACCGTTGTTTGGTAAATACTTTTGCTACGGCATCGAATGTGGATGCAGTGGTGGTTGCAGAATATTGTGGGTACATAGGAAGCAATACTACGCGACGCGCACCTTGAGCTTTTAAACTTTCTAATGCGGATGCAATGGTAGGTTTTCCATATCTCATCGCCAGCTCTACTTTAACCGGACCTGGACATAGCTGTCCTAATTTTACTTGCAGGGCTTTTTTTTGTTTTACACCTATCTCTAAAAGAGGCGAGCCATTCTCAGTCCATACCTTTTCATATGCTTCAGCACTTTGACTTGGCCGAGTACGCAGAATAATGCCATGTAAAATCAACCACCATATAGGTCTTGGGATTTCTACAACCCTAGGATCCCATAAAAACTCAGCTAAATATTTTCGCACCGCACGGGTAGTGGGCGCCTCAGGAGTACCTAAATTAGTAATTAGCACGCCTAAACAAGATTCGCTGCCGTGAGCGTAATTTTTAGTGCCTTTAAATTTTGGCATGAAGTATTTTAATTATTATAGTGGAATACATTTGAACTAAGACTACTGAAATTTTCTAAGTAATAGTAGGGTAATAGTAGGCCAGTAGCTGATCTATGTAAGATTTAATAGCCGCTCTGTCTAGTTCAGGGTTTGATAGAAATAAATGACCTTTGTTAACCTTGCTACAGCTTGGGTTAACTCAGAATTAACTCCAGATTAAGACATGCTGCTGATTCGTTGATGCAAGGGGCTACTGCGAGGAAAATGAGCCAATAAAAACTTCATTTGATCTGCCAGCACTCTGCGACCTTGAAGATAAATATACTCCGCATGGGTAGGCACAAAAGGTATTGCCAATAATTGCATATTAGCTTCTTCAGGGGTTTGCCCTGCCTTGTGATTATTACAGCGCTTACAAGCCGTGACTACATTATTCCAAAGGTCTGCCCCACCTCGACTGATAGGGAGTACGTGATCACGAGATAAGTCTCTTCGGTCAAAATGTTCGCCGCAGTAGAGGCATAAGTTCGCATCCCGCTTGAATAAGGTTCGGTTATTAAGTGGAGGGATGTAACTATCATGCAGAGATTTATTATTGCCATAGGTCGCAATAATGGAATGCACATCTAGCGAACTTCTAAGACCGCTATGTGCATTTACACCGCCATGTATCTTATACAAACGTTCCCCACACGTATAGGCAACTTGCCCGACATAATATAGACGTGCAGCATCTTGGTAGTTGATCCACTCCATTGGCATACCGGACACATCCGTGCGTAATATCTGTAAACCGAGATCAATCACTCTGGTTACTCCAAAGATAGCCTTGAGTTGCAAACTGTATAGCTAAACCATCCATCATTGCAATTAATGATTGGACACCTTTATTGCCACAAAATTCTTATTTATCCTTATTAAAATTGATAAAATGTTACTTTAATCCAAAATGATTTGTAAATATGTTAAAAAATATTAATTGATAGCTATAATTAGTGAGAAGTTTGGTTGCCGCCAACATTCAAAGCACGATCTAGAGCAGCTTGAGTTCTTCCTATCAGCAACTCTGCATAATCTTCATCTGCCATTTCAGCGATACCAATTGATAGTGTATATTTTTCATTTATCTTTTGATCATTTAATACAAGTTGATTAACCGCCTTATGGATTCGCTTGGCGACAATTTCAGCTTGAATTTCATCTGTGCCTATCAATAGCAATGCTATAGAACCTTCATCATGTTTAACAGCCATATCCATTCCACGTAACTGTACTTGTACCGCATTGGCAACAGCCAAGAATATTTTATCTGCTGTATAGGGCCCATATGAATGAATAAAATTATCATAACGATCAATTTTCAAAATCATGATGGATAAGGCTCGATTACGCATCGCACAACGTGTCATTTCATATGGTAATGTTTCTTTCATCCACAATAAATTATATAAGCCGGTAGACTCATCTTTATCCGCTTTAATTTTACTACTGGCTTCTTCGTGCATGCGTTGATACAGCAGACGATTTAAATCAAGCATACGTTTTACAAAAAGCTTCATTAAGTTTTTAGCAAAATTTAAATCTGTCGAGACAAACTCCCATAACAACTTTTCAGGTATCTCTAATACTTTACAATTAGTTTGCGCAATGACAAATGCACTAGTGGGTTGACCACCTATAACCGACATCTCGCCTACAGAGTCACCAGGATTTAGTATTACAACAGCAGAGGCATCTTCTTGAAGATGCATACCCAAATGACCATCAACGATTACAAACATGGAATGATTTTCCTGATCTTTATAGAGCAACATCTGACCAGGATTTAAAGACTTGCTAGAACACTTGACTAGCAATGAGGAGCATTGCTCTAGATCAACTGCACCGAACAATCCCAGCCGTGATAGCGTGGATAGTTGACGAGTATCGCCCAGCGCTATAGTCATAGAGTAAAGACGGCTGGTTAAAGAATATACTTTATCCTATAGTTGAATAAATGCAAAACTATTACGAATGTTTAGGCTATATGCAGGAAATTGAAATTACATGCCATTCTTTAACTTCAAATTAGCCGCCATTTTTCCAACTACCATTTTTCTTTTTATTTTTATGTTTCGCTTTACCTTGCCATTTCTCACGTAAACTTTCTCTTTTCTCTGGCGGTAAATCTTTATACCATTTATATCGCTCACGAATTTTATTTTGCTTTTCTGGTGTCATGTTTTGCCAGTTTTGAGCACCTCGCGATAATTTATTTTGTTTATGTGGAGGTAAATTATTCCACCTACCTTCAAATTTTTTCAGTACTCGTTGTTGCTCAGCAGTTAAATCTCCCCATGCAATGGGATCTTGCGCATACGAATTGACGCATGCCATTAATAAAATAATTGTTAAAATTACTTTACTCATAACTATATGCAGTAATCACTTAGGTTAGCTGGTGACATCTTCTTCAACCAGCCAAGTATAAAATTCTAGTTCTTCATATAACTCAGTCGCATCTTGCGTGGCCACAAGCTCAACAGATTGACTATCTTCAATTTCAATCGGTTGATTAAATTGTGTAGTCAGTACTACCACGGCTATTAAAATCGAAAATGCAGTGGCAGCGGTCGCAAATAACTTAGGCATACCAAATTTCTTCTGCGAATGTTCAAGTGCATTTTTTCTAGCGGCAACAAGACGTTGATTGGTTTCTGCATCAATACGATTCACAGAATCATCCAAAGCATCCCGCACTTTTGTAACTACATTTTCGTCATTCATGTTGTGGTTATCTTCATTCATAAACTTTCCTGTAATTGTTCACGCAAAAAATGTACTGCTCTTGAATAATGTGTTTTTACACTTCCTTGCGAACATTTCATAATTCTTGCCGTTTCTGCCACATCCATACCTTCCCAGGCACGCAATAGAAATGCTTGTCTCTGCCTGGGTGATAGTTGTTGAACAAAATGTTCGACTCGTTCAACTGAATCCTCCAGATCCGCTACTGCACCAGGACCCAAATCATTGCTAGGCGCGCTCTGCACTGGATCATAATAATCCTCCTCATCATCCACTTTACTAAACCAAACTCGCCAGCGGCTTTGCGTAGTGTTTCTGCGGTGAAAATCCATTATGCGATTATTCAGTATGCGATAAAATAGTGGTGGCCATTCATCAGCTGGTTTATTTGCATACTTACTCGTTAATTGCATCATGGCATCCTGCACTATATCTAAAGCATCCTCACGATTCCGAGTCGACATCTGTGCCATACGAAACGCACGACGCTCCGTTTTCATTAAAAACGCTTCAAGCTGCTGTAGCGGTGACGAATTCAAACTATCCTCATATATTCAGCAGCTTAATTTAATCAAAACTATGAGCATTACCATTGCCGTGCTCATAAGCTGGCTATCCTTGTGGAAGATCCACACTTCACGGCATAGAATGCCCTTACACTATAAATAACGGCCAAAGACCGATTTGGTTGACATATTTACCTATTCTCATGCCTATTATCATTGCAGATAGTTAACAATGTTAATGTAGTTTATTCACATTATCATGTAATTAGAAAGGCCTAGTGCAGATTTTAACCTGTTTAGCTTTATTTAAAATAATACATATAAATATCAATACCTTAATAATTTATCACTCATCCATAACAACAAGATAATAATTTTACCCGGCAACTTTTCAGTAATGATATCGATTCTACCCACAGAGTTATCCACATATAGATGAATTCACCCGCCGTTCTCATCATCGCGCTACCTGTACCGCTATATCAGAGGTTTGAATACTTACCCGCGAAAGATCTTGATGTTCAGCATTATAAAATTGGTACACGCGTGCGCGTGCAGTTTGGTGCTCGTAAACTTATTGGTCTCGTCGTAGATAAAGCTGCACATAGCACGCTGCCAGAGAAAAAACTTAAATATATTTCGGAAGGATTAGATGAGGAGCCTGTGTTTGATAAAACATTGTTATCTCTTCTCTTCTGGGCAGCTGATTACTATCAACAACCCATAGGCGAAGTTTTATTTACCGCACTTCCAGCAATACTTCGCAAAGGAAAATTAATAACACCAGCAACCAATACACTATATAAATTAACTACAGATCAAAGTTATGAAACAGAATTAACCCGCGCGCCCAAACAACGAATAATCACTGAGCTATTAAGCACACACCCACAAGGCCTTGATGAAGATGAACTAACCAAGCATATACCTGGCTGGCGCACTGCAATGAAAGCGCTGCTAGGCAAAGGTTTTGTTGAAAAGATATATCAAGAAAATCTACCACAGCCCCTAACAGCTAATGGCGCTTTAGATAGATTAAGTTTAAATACAGAGCAACAACATGCATATGAAGTGCTACGTGCAAAACTAGATACTTTTAATTGTTTTTTATTAGATGGTGTTACAGGTAGTGGAAAAACTGAAGTTTATTTATCTTTAGCAAAAGATGTTTTAGAAAATAACAAACAAGTCCTCATTCTTGTTCCTGAAATAGGACTCACGCCCCAATTATTACAGCGCATTGAATCTCGTTTAAACGAAAAAGTTTATTTGATGCATTCAGGACTAAACGATAATGAGCGAGCACAAACATGGCTAGCAACAAAAACAGATAAAGCGAATATCATTGTCGGTACCCGCTCAGCTATATTTTTGCCTTTTTCTAAACTTGGCCTAATCATCATCGATGAAGAACATGACTTATCGTTTAAACAGCATGAAGGGTTTCTTTATAATGCGCGAGATATTGCAGTATATCGTGCAAATCAATTAAAAATTCCTATTTTACTTGGCACTGCGACGCCTTCTTTTGAAACACTGCACAATGTTAGCAATCAACGATATCAAAAATTAATACTTTCAAAGCGTGCCAAAGACTCAAGCATTCCTGATGTAAAGCTGGTAGACATGCGCTCTAAAGCCTCTTCTGATGGTTTATCGAACGAACTCATTCAAGCCATGCAGTCGGAATTAGATGAGGATAACCAAATTCTACTCTTCTTAAATCGGCGCGGGTATGCGCCCACCATTTTGTGTCAGGAATGTGCATGGGTTGCTGAATGCTCACGTTGTGATGCACGTATGACATTTTATAAAAACAGAAATATATTAAAGTGTCACCATTGCTTAAAAGAAGAAAAAGTTCCTGATATATGCCCTAGCTGTAGTTCTGACAAGTTTTTATGGTTAGGTGAAGGCACTCAGAGGATTGAAACCAAATTAAAAGAAATATTTCCAGACACAGCAATCACTCGCATTGACCGTGACAGCACACGTAAAAAAAATGCCTTGCAAGAAAAATTAAATGACATACACACTGGGAAATATCAAATCATCATTGGCACTCAAATGCTATCCAAAGGACATGATTTTCCTAATGTGACTTTAGTAGGTATATTAAATGTCGATCATGGTTTATTTAGTACTGACTTTCGGGCTACTGAACGCCTTGCTCAGCTATTAATACAAGTTTCCGGCCGAGCGGGGCGTAGCACTAAAAAAGGTAAGGTCTTATTGCAAACATATTTACCTGAGCACCCCCTCCTAAACCTTCTTTTAGCCAAAGGCTATACTGCTTTTAGTGAGGAAGCATTGAAGATACGTAAAGAATGCGCATTCCCACCTTACACATTCATGCTTTTAATTCGTGCACGAGCTAACAATATGGGATTAACTCAAAATTTTTTACAAGAAGTTAAATCTATACTGATAAATAGTAACTGCCAAGGGCTTACCCTCTATGGGCCCATCCCTGCACTCATGGAACGCAAGGCAGGCATGTACCAAAGTCAGCTAATAATATTCTCTAAACATAGAAAGTCTATTCAGCAGAATTTAGCAAATTGGGCCACAGAGATTACAGCACTACCTCTTGCAAAACGAACACGCTGGAGCATAGAAGTTGATCCTCTAGAAATTAACTAAAAAAATAAATTAGAAAATTAATTAAGAAAATGAAATACATTAGGGGTAATCCCGAATAATTATCCATCATTAATAACGCAAATCCAGTAAAATTCAGTACAATGCAACGCCTTTACAAGCTCATTCTGCCAACATGCAAACCCAAATAGCTAATCTCATTAGTACAGCCATTTCGAATCTCCAGTCTGCTGGAGGCATTCCGGAAAATATAGCAGCAGAAATTCAAGTAACTCGCAGCAAAGACAAGACACATGGTGACTTTGCATGCAATGTGGCTTTGCAATTGGCAAAACAAGCAAAAATGCCGCCAAGAAAATTGGCAGAAATGCTTCTTGCCAATTTGCCAGAAGACCCTATCGTTTCTAAAGTTGTAATAGCAGGTCCAGGATTTCTAAATTTTTATATTCAAGAAAACTTGCATAGCGCGGTTCTTGATATAATCATGCAACAACAAGATCAATATGGTCTTTCAAAAACATATGCAGGCAAAAAGGTGCAGATCGAATTTGTCTCTGCCAATCCAACCGGGCCTTTACACGTAGGCCATGGCAGAGGTGCAGCCTATGGCGCTACTATTGGGAATTTATTAGCTGCAACAGGCTACGAAGTTCAGCGAGAGTATTATGTGAATGATGCGGGTAGACAAATTGATATCTTGACTACTTCAGTTTGGTTACGCTACCTAGAATTATGTGATGAAAAATTTACATTCCCTACTAATGCCTACCAAGGCGATTATATTTGGGACATCGCCGCTACTGTTCATCGTGATCATAGTGACAAATACCTTCATGTAACTAAAGACTGGATGTCAGATTTACCTAAAGATGAACCCCACGGTGGTGATAAAGAAATCTATATCGACTCCATTATCTTGAAAGCAAAGTCACTACTTAAAGAAAGTGGCTATGCAATATTTTCCAAGTGCGCTTTAGATACCATCACAAATGACATTAAAGAAGATTTGGAATTATTCGGTGTACATTATGATAATTGGTTTTCTGAAAAATCTTTAATAACGGATAATAGTGTACAAACCGCATTACAAACACTTGAAAAAAATGGCCATAGTTATATAAAAGATGATGCTATCTGGTTTCGAAGCACAGACTTTGGAGATGAAAAAGATAGGGTATTAGTACGCGCTAATGGCACACACACATATTTTGCATCGGATATTGCTTATCACCTGAATAAATTCCAGCGTGGATTTGATCGCCTGATAAATATTTGGGGCGCTGATCACCACGGCTATATCACGCGCATAAAAGCAGCAGCTGAAGCGTTAGGACGAGACCCTAAATGCTTAGTGATCCCATTAGTACAATTTGCCAACCTATATAAAGGTGGAGAAAAACTTGCTATGTCCACTCGCTCTGGTGAGTTTGTTACTTTACGTGAACTACGAAAACAAGTAGGAAAAGACGCAGCTCGCTTTTTCTATGTGATGCGTAAACATGAACAACATTTGGATTTTGACTTAGATTTAGCCACCTCTCAATCAAAAGATAATCCGGTATATTATGTACAATATGCACATGCAAGAGTATGCAGAATATTTGAGCAAGCTGGTGTTGATATGCAAGATAAATCTGTTATTGATGCAGATACAAAACAACTATCAAATGAGTATGAAAAAAATATTTTAAAGCAATTAAGTCAATTTGCAGAAAATGTTTCCTCTGCTGCTGAAAAATTATCTCCACATGTTCTCGTTAACTATTTGCGTGATGTAGCAAATGTTTTTCATAGTTTTTATAATGAAAAAGAAAATCAAGTGTTAGTAGAAGATGTAGCTCTACGAAATGCTAGACTTAAATTAATACTCGCAACCAAAATTGTTCTCAAGAACGGCTTGACATTGCTTGATGTTAGTTCACCTGAAAAGATGTGAAACCAGTAAACACAATAATCTTAGACATAAAAAATTGTAATGGCACGTAAAAAAAGACGCTCAACTGCAAAATCATCAAGCATCATTCCAGCGTGGATCTGGCTAACGCTTGGCATTTTAATAGGCTTAGGCATTGCAATGTTTACAGGTTCAAACGTGGGTAACCTAGAAAAAGTAGCTACTCCAACTCAACCGGAAATTACTAAAGAGCCCGAAACCAAACGTAAGTTTGATTTTTACACGCTCCTACCCGAACTTGAAATTGTGATCCCACAAGAAGAAACTCGACCACCTAAACAGAAACCTTCCAACTCACCAATCCCTAAACCACAATCGAACGATTACAAAGGTGGATACTTGTTACAAGCAGGCTCTTTTCAGCAATTCAATGAAGCAGATAGTCTAAAAGCACGTTTAGCGCTCATCGGTGTAGAAGCTAACATTCAATCTGTTGAAGTGAATAAAACCAAATGGCACCGTGTGCAAATAGGGCCTTCCAATGATCGTGCATCACTTGAAACCCTTCGCAAGCGTTTGAAATCTAGCCAAATTGATACTATTCTCCTGCAAGCTAAAAAGTAAATTCTTTTACTGTCCACTTTGTTGAAGAATTATTTTGTAAGCAACCTCGGCTTCATCTTTATCTGGTAAGTCAGGACCATTTACCCCCAAAATCTCGAAACTATTAAAACCATCATTTTTTATGACTATACGTCCAAATAATTCATTCGAGGCTAGGCGAGTTTCTTTAATTTGACTATACCCTGTGCTAAAAACCGTTGTATATTTTTTAGCACTCCACTCAGAAAAATAGATATTTTTACGTGTAAAAACAACTACGCCCTTACGTGATTTTCCCCCTGCAGGTAAAAACTTAAAACCATTTTTACTTGGATACCAAATGGCTCGGCTATAAAAAATTATATCTTGTTGATCTTCATCAATGCTTTCTAAAAAAACATCTTGAAATTTATCATCTTGAATAGGTCCAAAAGAGGGGTTTGTAGTTGCACTCGTACAAGCGAGCACTAAAAAAGCGGAGCATACAATCACTAATAATGATTTTGATTTATTATTCATACTATTATATTTATACTTTATAAAGATTTATGTTGTTAAAGACTCATACATTAGCTCTATATCTTGAGAGAATGCCTTTAAAAGTTGTGGACGTTTGGTTTTAAGGGTTGGAGTAAGTAGTCCGTTATCAATACTCCAAGGATCCAAGTATAAACTAACTCGCCGAACTTGAGCATAACCAGGAAATTCATATAAACATTTAGAAAGATGTTTAATGATATATTTTTGTGCACCAGCATCGTGCAAACTCTCTGCGCTTTTGCTATCCAAACTTAATTTTTTTGCCAAGGTTTTCCACTCAGCCTCGTTTAATACTAATAACGCTGACAAAAAAGGCCTGCCTTCACCAATGATCATTGCTTGATCGAATAATGGGTCAGCGCAGATTGTGGTTTCCATATCTTGAGGAGGTACTTTTTCTGCACTGGCTAGAACAATAATATCTTTTATTCGGCCGGTAATGTAGAGATAGCCATCATCACTTACAGAAGCCAAGTCTCCAGTATGCAACCAGCCTTCATCATCAATAACTTCTTGTGTAGCTTTTTGATTATTAAAATAGCCTTGCATGACACAATCACTTTTTGTACATAATTCTCCATTCTCAATAATCTTCACTTCGATACCTGGTAAAGATTTACCAATACTAAACGGATTATTATCTTCTTGCCGCCCAACACTTATAACCGGACTACTCTCAGTCATCCCATAGCCTTGATATACAGGTATACCTAGACTTATAAAGAATTTAGCAATCGATTTATTTAGCGCTGCTCCACCAGCGATAGCATAACGAAGCCTGCCACCAAGTCGTTGTTTGATTTTATCTGCTACTAGGCGGTCTAGCATCGGCCATAACAATAAGCTCACATGCCAACCTTTCGCTTTTGTTTTATATTGAAAGTGTCGCCAACCCACTTTTTGTGCAAGCTTGAATATTATTATTTTGATGAAAGACTCATGCTGCATAGAAGCCATAACTTTTGCATAGATCATTTCATATATTCGTGGTACGGAAATAAATGTAGTTGGCCGTACAGTTTGCATATCTTCTGCAAGCTGTTGCACGGATCGCGCATAACATACTTTTGCATTCGCCATCATGGGCAAAAAACAACCTCCCGTACGCTCCAGGGTATGAGAAAGAGGCAAGAAAGATAAAAACACATCATCAGGATAGAAATCACCACATTGCAATGCAGCATGAGCATTCGCTAAAATATTTTTATGACTTAACATTACACCTTTTGGTTTACCGGTTGTTCCAGAGGTATACACGATAGTTGCAAGATCATCACTGGCAATATCATTAATTGTAAACTCGGCCTCCCCATTACTGTCATTTGACCACTGTGCTAGATCAATAATTTGTGAATTTTGATTATTGCTTTCGATCGACTCAACGCAGATCACACGTTGCAAAGTTTCTGTGATGGATGAGATTTTTGATAATTCACGCCACTGACGTTGATTTTGTATCAGCAGTATTTTTACACCTGCATCTTTAATTACATAGGCAACATTATTTGCGCGATCATTAGTATACAAAGGGACGGTTACCAGGCCACATGCCATAGCAGCGATATCGAAAATAACCCACTCAGGACAATTTCGTAACATAATCGCAACACGATCACCCTTGCTGAGCTGTTCTTGCTGAATGGCTTGTTGAATCTCTACAACTCGAATAGCTACTTTCTTCCATGTAAGCTCAACCCAACCATGGTTAGCTTCGTGAAATCCATAAGCCGCTTTTTCTACAGAGCGATGGATGCGTTCCTGCAGCAAACCAGGCAATGTCTTAGCCAACTCTGGTGTTATGTAATCTGTTTCTTGAGTAATTCTAGACAAATTTATAAGTGCCACTACCGCTATACATTCAGAAATAATATTTAAATCATCAAACTTTTCAGCTTAAGTTTGCACAAAATAGCAACCAGATTCTATTTTTTATGCCAAATTAGCGAATTATTAAATCATCTTGGGCCCTGTTATATTAAATACGTTAAGTACCTTTAAATATTGGGGTTGAATTTACTGCTTTGTGACCCCATATTCTACTTATAATTAAACCAAACGCGACTCGAAAACATGCCTGAAAATATAATTGAAAAACCTATAGAGTTTGCCGTGCCTTTAAAAGGCATCCCTGAAACTGCAGTGATTCAATCCAATCTACCTGTTTATGATGCTGCACAACGTGATGAAAAAATTGCAAACATAAAACGATTATTGAAACGCGAAAATGCGGTACTTGTCGCTCACTATTACACCAATGAAGATCTTCAGATGATCGCAGAAGAAACAGGCGGTGTAGTTTCTGATTCTTTAGAAATGGCACGTTTTGGCAATGACCATCCAGCAACTACACTAATTGTAGCTGGAGTGCGTTTTATGGGAGAAACTGCAAAAATCTTAAGCCCTGAGAAACGCGTCTTGATGCCAACATTGGAAGCTACTTGTTCACTTGACTTAGGTTGCCCTGCAAAAGAATTTAACGAATTTTGTGATCAATACCCTGATCATGAAGTTGTTGTTTACGCTAATACAAGTGCAGAAGTTAAAGCACGTGCAGACTGGGTAGTAACTTCAAGTATTGCTCTTAAGGTAGTTTCACATTTAATGGATCAGGGCAAAAAGATCTTATGGGCACCAGACAAACATTTAGGACATTATATTCAAAAAGTCACCGGTGCAGAAATGGTGTTATGGCAAGGTGCTTGCATTGTGCATGAAGAATTTAAAGCACGCGGCTTGGGTGAATTAATTGAAAAACATCCCGATGCAGGGATTTTAGTGCACCCTGAATCACCCGCAGCGGTGATTGATATTGCTGATGTAGTAGGTTCGACCACAGCACTTATAAATGCCGCAAAAGAACTTCCTAATAAAGAGTTCATTGTTGCAACCGATAATCGAATATTCTATAAAATGAAACAAGAAGCGCCAGGGAAAACGTTTATTGAGGCACCCACTGCTGGTGAAGGTGCGACTTGTAAAAGCTGTGCGCACTGTCCTTGGATGGCCATGAACGGCCTCCATAATCTTGAAGCCGTCCTAGAGTCTGGGCTTAAAACAGGTAAGAACGAAATTTTTGTAGAGGAAGAAATTCGTCTAAAAGCCCACCGTTCAACGAGCCGCATGCTTGAGTTTGTGGCTGGATAATTGCTATAAAATTAGTTATTTATAAGCCTGCAAAACTCCCGTTATAGCGCCATTTATAGATAAACATACCCCCTACACTGTCCAATTATTGAGTTCGTCGCCGTTTCCTACCTTTTGTGCACTAGTCCCTAAACTTTTCGCCAAAATTCACGCAGTATCAGTGATTAATAGCTGAATGAGACCTTTTAGCTAATGCTATTTACGGCCTGATACATAACTTAATGACTGCTCAAGCAACTACAGAAATCCAAAGCCCGCTATCTTTGCAGCAATTTATAAAACTGTTGCAGAAATTGCCGCCTGGCCGTATAGCAGATCTGCCCATCGAAAGATTACCCAATAATATCCCAGCAGATATTAGTGAAAAAATTCCAATGGCTTCTAGAGGCGCAGTGGATGATCTGATTATGTCTGCAAACTCTTTTCACCTTAAGCGTCGTATGCGTGATCAAGAGTCTTATGGAAATCATGTAGTAGCAGCTTTAGATAAAGCAAAGACTGCATCAGGATCTGCCAATTTAAGAGTGTTTAAAAACAAAATTCTTCTTTTAATTGAAATGCTTCAATCAGCTCAACGAGGCACCAAGAAAGTTGGCAATGATACTTTTGTCAAACACATATCATCTATTAATAATCTATTAATAGATGTACGCAGTGAAACGATTAGCTTGCATGACAGCATCAATGTTCTTCATAAAGCAAAGCCTGCAAACAAGGAAGACAAAAAAAGGTTTGCAACTTCTTTGCAGATGCTAAAGAAAGAGACCAACTCAGTTGGGAAGATTTTATCTGAATATTATATATTACGTTTAAAGGTGCTGGCACGTGCAATACATCAAAAACGTAAACTGATTGAAACTCGTGAAGAAACTACACAAATAAAACAGCGGGAATTAGATGACCTGCAATCAGACTTAAAAGAAACACAGACTTTATGGAATCGAACCATGAAGCGCAAAAAAACAGTAGATGACACTAAAGATGTACAACAAAGAATCTATGATTTAGTTAATGAAATAAAAGCGAGCGAAGTTGTTATAGCAGAGAGTGACCTAATACTTTGGCTAGATGCCATTGTAGAAGCTAGCTTAAATGAAGACTCAAAGCAGAGGGTACTTAAATCATTGCGACAAGCAAGGATCTCATTATTTTATTTATTAAATAAATTTTGTGCCTCACAAGAAGCTTCAGCGATCCAGATCGCAAAGAATCCATTTATTCAGGTAGACCCTGAAAAGGCTATTAAATTTGTATTAATGTCTGAAACTTTTATTCTTAATTACTTCACAAAGAAAAAGAATACCGCCACAGCATGGTTAAGTGGTGCGGCTGAAAACAAAATGGTAGAACTGGATCAGCTACAAAAAGACATCCTTACCGAGCTAAGGCGTGCAAGCAAAACTATGTTTAAGCTATAGTCTTAACTTTACCAACCCTAGTAAAAGCCAATAAACCTAATAAACCCAAATAAAATTTGATACTTAAATAACCTATATTTAAGTCAATGTATTCTAGTTACTGTCGTTATTCTGCTCGGGTGCTGATATTTCTGGGCCATCAAACTCACTATCTTCAGTAAGACTTAATTTCTCAATTACACTCTCCGAATCCAACGCATCATTTTTCTCTGCATCAGAACCTAAGCCTTCCTGCTGTTGTGTGACTTTTTCTTCCACTTGCTGCTGATGTTCACGAGAAATATATAATAGAGCACCCGTAGATATTGCCGAAATTAGAATGGCTAAAACTTGCATAGCTAACCAGACTCTTAGTCTGAACCAATGTGCTATCCAATAAAAAACCCAACTGAAGAATACATATACCAACATGGCAAACCAATACTTGGCAACCTCAACTGAATCTAATGCACCTGCATCACCAATCCTAAGATACAACCACCAACCTATGGCAAACAAAATTAGGGTTAAGACAATATGTGAAATGAGGCGAACTGACATAATATTTAGAACTATAGATTTAGACTGGTTAATTAAACTGGTAGGTTGTTATTTGGAGGCATTTGCAGATAATAGCCGTGCTCTATTATGCTTTCTATCACGTCTTTAGCATCAACTGACGCCAGTTTGCGATCTTCTGTTAGTTCAAATTCTAACGCGAACTCAGGCTTACCAAATATTAGTAGTAGTTGATCAGGTATCGCTTCGAAATTATCTTTTTTATTAATGTAGATATAACTTTCTGTTTTCTTATGACTCTTATAAACAAAGCACTTCATCATCAACACCATTTTATTGTTGAAGGTATAAGAGCTTAGCTACTTCACAAAGTCAATATAGAAGATTATTTCACGCCAAATGCTGAAACCTTATATTTTTATTTAATTAGCCTTTGCCACCTTCAACAACAGGAGGAATTGTTGATTTTGTGGGTTTAGATATAATGACAACCGACTTAATTTTATCTTTCGTGTATTCATATGAAATTGTGCCGCCACTAGTTTGCTGCTCAATTGAAACAGAATCTTCTGTGGCTCTGACCAATGTACCATTATGCTTGTTACCGTCATTAAGGGTAATTTCAATTCCTGCGCCCATAGACGAGCCTAAATCTTCTATTTGTACAGGCACTGCTGTTAGCTTGGTTTTACCAATACTTTTTACAGACTCATCTTCCTTGGGTGCTAATGGCTCAATTTCGCTTGAGGAGAACCGATCCTTATCAGTGCTCAGCATCGGGTCATATGATTCATCATCCTCCAACTCTACTTTTGCAGCCGCCTCTTCATTTGCCAAAGACTGATCTTTAGGAGTCGCAGTAGGCAGATTGCTTACTAATTTATGGTCGCCCAAACCTGGAACACCATGTAAGGCACCACCATAAACGCCAACACTTGCCATAACCAAGCCCACCAATGTCATAGCAAAGCCGTTGCGTGCCTGGCTTTTGTTCCATTTCACAAAGCTATAAATTGGGACTGATATAGGTGGTACTAACAACACCACTAAACCCCAAAGAAAACTCTCCTTGAAAGCATCAAGTAACACCATAATCATGCCCACCAGCATTAATAACAGTGCCAGGATGAGTAAAATTTGAGCTAGCATATTTTTAACCCTTAAAGTGTTAGCTTAAATAGCTATTAGCCTGAAGTGATGCCTCTAGCTCACTTAATACAAGCCTTATTTCATGTTCTGCGAGCTTATTGCAGGAAAGCCTTTTCAACCAAACCTTGCGCATTCTAACAGTATCCATGTGCAGATAAGATAATATTTCTGCAACGGTATCACCAGGCTCCTCGTCACAAATTTGATATGAGCCGTCCATATTAATAGCAACATTTAATGCATTGGTATCGCCAAAAAGATTATGTAGATCTCCAAGAATCTCCTGGTAAGCACCAACCAAAAATACACCAATCATATAATCATGATCTTTACTGTATTCATGCAATGACAAGTATGGCTGGATAGATGCATCCTCTACATAGCTATCAATACGTCCATCTGAATCACATGTTAAGTCATATATTCTTGCTTTTTTAGTTGGGAACTCATCCAAGCGATGCAATGGCATGATAGGAAAGACTTGCTTCAAACCCCAAACATCAGGGGTAGATTGAAATAGTGAAAAATTACAGAAGTATTTATTAATAAATGCATCCTCAATACTCCTTCTATCTTCAAAAGGAAGATCTTTTTTACTTTTACTTAATTCCTGATAAGCGACGCTTACTAATTTTTCACTATCTGCTTTTTCAGTTAACGACAATTTCCCTTGTGAAAAATCCTGTTCGATATGTTGAATTATGCTCTTCAATTTTTGATATTTTGCAGTCGTATTTATCGAGACATCTTTACCAACCGGTTTGACGCTTATATTTCTTACATAGTCTTTTAATGACGACAAACTCGAGCAAACAGATTGATCCAATAATTGCGCTTGTTCATTATTTATTTCAGGATGCGACCCTTCAACATCAATAACATTGGTAATTAAAACAGCGTGGTACGCAGTCATTGCGCGCCCACTTTCGCTAATAACGGTAGGCTGTTGCAACGAATGTTTTTTACATCCATCATTAATAGCACTAATAATAGTGTCAGCGTATTCTTTTAATGTGTAGTCCATTGAGAAATAGGACTCAGAGTTACTGCCTTCATAATCAACCGCCAAGCCTCCGCCAATATTCAATATCTCCAAGCTCAATCCTTGCTTAACTAGCTCAGCAAAGTAATGCATACCCTCTTGCATCCCTGACTGTATATCATTAAGCAAAGGGATTTGTGAGCCCATATGGAAGTGCAACATGTTTACCCATGGCAGAACATTGTTTTCTCTAAGCTGCTGCACTAATGCCAACACTTCACTGGAAGTGAGTCCAAATTTAGAATGTTTTCCTCCAGTATTTTGCCAATTTCCTTTTGCAATAGAACTTAAGCGTATACGCATCCCTAATTTTGGCTGCACATTGAGTTCTGCACTATGTTTAAGTACGTGTTGGAACTCAACCAGACTCTCTATAACAATTATAATTTCATGTCCCAACAAACATCCCATCAAGGCAATGCGAATATACATCTCGTCTTTATATCCGTTGCAAATAATGCTTAGCTTTTTATCACCCATTCCCAAGCATGCTATCAACTCTGCTTTACTGCCCACCTCAAACGCTACAGGCCACTCTTTTTGATCATGGTAGTGTTGAACCACTGCTGCTTGTTGATTTACTTTTATAGGATATGCAGCAACATACTCTCCTTTATAGTTATTGGATTGAATGGCAAAACGAAAAGCACAACACAAATCACTCAATGATTTTTGTAAAATTTGGGGAAAACGGATTAAAACCGGGAAACTGATATTATTCTCTTTGATATGCTTACTGAGCTCATATAGATCAACTTCTGTATTTTCAACTTTTGCAACCAAGTTACCTTTACTATTGATAGTAAAGTGCTGCATACCCCAATTATCTATCCGATAATGCTGTTTTGCTTTGTCTACACTCCAATCTTGATTAATCATAAATATTAAGCTTTTATATATTATTATTTACAGTATCACTTTTCATGAGTCACAGAATATAAATAGGAACCTTGAATGATAAACACTAACTGGTTCACGGAACAATGCGTTGACTCTGGAACAGCTTTCTCACTCGAAATAAATGACAAACTGCATGAGGAACAAACTCCTTATCAAAAAATTGAAGTCTATTCGACTGAAAAATTTGGCAATCTAATGGTAATTGATGGTTTTATCATGCTAACCGAGCGTGACAATTTTATATACCATGAAATGATGAGTCACCCTGCACTATTCATTCACCCAAATCCAGAAAACGTACTTATTGTAGGGGGAGGAGATTGCGGTACTTTGCGAGAAGTTACCAAGCATGATTGTGTTCAGAAAATCACTCAAGTTGAAATTGATCAACGCGTTACTGATCTTTCTTTGAAATATTTTCCTGAACTGTGTGATAAAAACAATGATGGTCGTGTAGAGATCATTTTCAATGATGCAATTAAATGGGTAAATCTTGCACCATCAAATTCAATGGATTGCATCATCGTAGACAGCACAGATCCTATCGGTCCAGCTAAAGGCTTATTCTCAACACCATTCTACAAAGATTGCATGCGAGTTTTAAAAAAAGATGGCTTACTCGTTCAACAAAGTGAGTCACCATTACTTCATTTGGAAAGCATTATTCAACCTATGCATCATGATATGCAACATGCCGGTTTTAATAAAACAAAGCTACTACATTTTCCGTTAGCGAGTTATCCTAGCGGGTGGTGGACAGCTACTATGGCTAGTAAAAATAATGAAATAAATTTTGCGCGCGAAGAAGAATCCAAATCCCTAAATTTTTCTACCCGATATTATAATCACGCTATACATTTAGCCTGCTTTGCAGCTCCCCAGTTTATTGCCAGCAAGCTCTAACTCTTCTATGCACCTTATCCGCTATTTATCTGCTGATATTACTTCAGCAAAACCATTCATAAACATACATAAAAAAGCGCCTCCCATGATCTTAATGGTAGAGGCGCTCTAAGGTTGTGTCTAAAGTACAACGTTCCCAGAACACCGACTATTTAAGCGTCCTGGATTAACGTTTTGGAGGAGTATCTACTTAGTCACAAATTCAGGATAAGCTTCCATTCCACATTCTGAAATGTCTGCACCTTCCATCTCTTCTTCTTCCGAGATGCGAATACCCATTAGCATTTTGATAATGCCCCAGACAATTAAGCTGGTGACAAATACCCAAACAAAGATCGTCACAGCTCCAATTAACTGGCCAGAGATTGATGACCCATCGTTCGTCAACGGCACTAATAATAGACCTAACAAGCCGACCACTCCGTGAACGGATATAGCGCCTACTGGATCATCAATTTTGAGTTTGTCGAGTGTTAGAATACTAAATACAACCAATATGCCGCCCATAGCTCCAAAAATTGTAGCTACAAATGGAGTCGGTGTAGAAGGCTCTGCAGTAATGGCCACCAAACCTGCCAACGCACCATTGAGTGCCATGGTTAAATCAGCTTTGCCAAACATCAAACGTGCCACGATTAATGCTGCAATTAAACCACCTGCTGCCGCAGCATTTGTATTCATAAATACCACTGCAACAGAATTAGCGCTTTCAACACTTGCAGTGGCTAATACCGAACCACCATTAAAGCCAAACCAACCTAACCAAAGAATAAATGTTCCCAAGGTTGCTAAAGGCAAATTAGCACCCGGCAATGCAATGGATCTTCCGTCTTTAGAATACTTGCCTTTACGCGCTCCGAGCAGTAATACACCTGCCAACGCTGCACTCGCACCGGCCATATGTACAATTCCGGAACCGGCAAAATCAGAAAAACCAAGGTCGCCAAGCGTATACATACCAAATACAGCTGCACCACCCCATGTCCAGCTACCTTCCATGGGATAGATAAAGCCGGTCATTACGACAGCAAATATTAGAAACGCCCACAGTTTCATTCGCTCTGCTACCGCACCTGAAACAATCGACATGGCAGTTGCAACAAACACCACTTGGAAAAAGAAATCTGCAGAGGGTGCGTAGGTTGCAGGTTCATCGGCACCAGCAACACCGTCACCGACGATACCGTTTAAGAACATGGTAAAGTCACCACCACCGTACATAATGGAGTAACCACACACCATATACATGGTGCAAGCCACTGCATATAAGGCAATATTTTTTGTCAGAATTTCCGTGGTGTTCTTAGAACGTACTAATCCTGCTTCCAACATGGCAAAGCCTGCGGCCATCCACATTACTAATGCGCCACACACCAAAAAATAAAAGGTGTCTAGTGCATATTGCAATTCAAATATATTATTTTCCACAATTCCCTCCTATTAGGAATTTTTATAAGTTTTAGAGTGCTTCCGGACCCGTTTCTCCAGTTCGTATACGCACTGCTTGGTCAAGCGATGAAACAAATATTTTTCCATCACCAATCTTTCCTGTATTGGCTGATTTACTAATGGCTTCGATTACTGAATCTAAAAGTCCACTATCAATGGCAATTTCAAGTTTCACCTTTGGTAAAAAATCGACCACGTACTCAGCCCCGCGATACAACTCGGTATGGCCTTTTTGTCTGCCAAATCCTTTCACTTCTGTAGCGGTTACACCTGCTACACCAATTTCAGACAAAGCTTCGCGTACATCATCAAGCTTAAAAGGCTTAATAATTGCTGTAACAAGCTTCATAATTTTTCTCCCATTTATTTAGGTTTTAATATTAAAAA
>CAZFEP010000031.1:0-3076 GCA_964517365.1 uncultured Thiotrichales bacterium
GACGGCCACCTCGGATGACGGTTCCAGTACTGCGGCGACGTTCAACATCAGTATTGAGGATGTTAATGAAGGTGCAGTGGTAACAACTACTAACATAAGTGGTAATGAAGATACTGCTATTGCACTTAATATCCAATTAACTAGTGTTGAGCAAGGCGCAGCGATTGCGATAACGATTAGTGGCGTACCTACAGGTTCTGTATTATCGGCTGGAATAGATAATAATGATGGTTCTTGGACGTTAGATCAATCTGAATTATCAGGTTTAACGTTAACTCCTCCTGAGAATAGTGATTCAGATTTCACATTATCTGTTCAAACAACAGTAACTGAAAATGGTGATGCGCAATCATATAACAATACATTTAATGTCAATGTTGATGCTGTTGCTGATGCGCCAATGTTAGTTGGGCCCGAAACGATCACGCATTTACAAAATCCAGCAACTAATTTTGAAGGTGGCTTAGGAAATGTTGATGTCTTAGGTACAGTTAATAACCCTAATGCTTTCCAAGGACAAAACTCTACAGAAGGGTCTTCATTTGCACAACTTTTAGCTAACGGTGCAACAGATGCACAAGTTGAAGCGGAACTAGGTCTAACAACAGGATCTTTAGATGCATTGTCACCAGGTAATGCTACTGATGGATCCTCTATGCAAACTGCAATCGTTGTACAAGAAGGTGATGTAGTTACATTTGATTGGAATTTTTACAATGCAGAGAATGCAGGTGATATAAGCAATGGGTATGATGATTTTGCGATTGTAAACATAAATGGTACACCACAAACGCTTGCACAATCTTCAACACTTGGTGCGCCGGGTGCAACGGGTTGGCAAACATTTACTTTTACTGCAACAGAGAATGGCGTTTTAGACCTTGGTTTTGCGATGTTTAATACAAGAGATCAAGCGGTTGATTCCAGTTTATTGGTTGATAATCTTGAAGTTAATGGTAGTACTGTTGATACACGACCAGTTGATCTAAATCTGGCTATTGCTTTAACTGATAATGATGGTTCTGAATCTATTGAGATTGAAATATCAGGTGTGCCAGCTGATGTTAGTTTAAGTGCAGGTTCAAACTTAGGTGGTGGTGTATGGTCTGTGGATCAAAACGATGTGGATGGGTTACAGCTTATACCTTCTGCTACAACTTCAGGAACTGTTTCGCTAACCGTTAATGCAACGTCAACAGAAGTAAATGGTAGTGATACAGCAACAGCAACTCAGAATATAGATGTGATATTTGAAGCCTTAGATGGTCCGATGTTTGGAACATTAGGTGATGATAATCTTACAGGAACAGCAAATGATGATGTTATTGTTGGGCGCGATGGTAATGATGTTATTGCAGGTGGTGATGGTAACGATCTTATTATGGGTGGTTCTGGGAACGACACTTTGAATGGTGATGCAGGTAATGATCAAATCTACGGTGGTGATGGAAATGACTCCCTTAATGGTGGTGCAGGCCACGATATACTAATTGGTGGTGCAGGAAATGATGCTGCAGTGGGTGGTGCCGGTGATGATGTATACATTTTTGAAGCGTTAGGTGATACAGATTCATTTAGTGGTGGTGACGCAGGGGGCTGGACTGATGTCGTTAGCTTGGATGTCGATATTTCCTCTATGCCTAATCCATCAGCCCCATGGACTGTCACCGTAGGTGGTGATGAGATTAGTTATGATATTGCGCTGGGCTATTTGGATCTTGGCGGTGATGCTGCAGGTTCGATTACATTTGATGATGGCAGTACATTGAATTTTGATGGTGTTGAAGGAATTGAATGGTAATTGATTGCTCAATATTTATTTATGCAAACTAAATGAGACGAGGATCACATATCTATTAATATTATACGTTAATCAGCTGGTGAGTCGCTAAAGTTTGTAACTAGTTTGCCGTTACCGTACTTGCGTAAATAGAAACAATTAGAGCAAGGAATGCGATAATGGCAAATGTAGACAAGGATGTTGAAGTTAGAAAGATTATTTCTAGTAAAGAACAGGTAGATAACTCTTCTAATAAAAATCAAATACCCGATGCGGGTGATCAATCTTCAAACTTCCCTAAAGAAGAACTGTTCAAACAGAGTATTCAGATGGGTGAAGCTGGTCTAATTGTATCTGATGATAGTTTGCAACAATCTGGTGCTGAACAATCGGTTAATCAAAGTGCATCTGGTGAAGCTGATTTAGGAAACAGGTCACAAGATGGTGTTGTACAACAAAATCAATCTGATTCCTCATTAAGTAATAGTTCCACAAGTTCTAGTTCGTCTTCTAAATCAAATAATGGTGGAAACGCTTCTAATGAAGCTAGTCCTGTATTGTTTTCAGAATTTCAAGACGCAAAGCAAGAAAATAATGCTAATGACGCTAATTCAATTCAATCAGAAAATTTAAATATTAGTGACAATTCTAATAGCCAGGTTATATCAAATACACCCGGTTCGAGTTCAAATGAAAATGCGCAAGCACAAGCTGCTATTGTAGATGATTCTCTTAATCATTCGCCAGAGGGTATCGAGCTCGATGGTTCAAGTGTAAATGAAAATAGTGATGGTGTGGTGGTAGGTGTTATATCGACTGATGATATCGATATGAGTGACACGCATAGCTATACAGTTTCTGATTCTCGCTTTGAGATTGTTAGTGATAATGAGGGCAATACACAACTAAAAGTTAAAGATGGACAAAGTTTTAATTATGAAAAAGAATCTTCCATTGAAATATCTATAACATCAACGGATGAGGGTGGTTTATCTGTATCTCAAGAATTTACCATTAATGTAAATGATGTGAATGATTTTAATTTAATTTCTGGTACTGAGAATGAAGATCTACTTAGAGGAACTTCGGATGATGACAAGATTGAAGCATTAGATGGTAATGATCGTGTTTATGGTGGTGAAGGGCATGATTCAATTAGTGGTGGTGCGGGTGATGATGTTTTAACCGGTGAAGGTGGAAATGACGAAGTTTATGGCGGTGACGGCAATGATATTATCAATGGTGGTGAAGGTGAGAACGTATTAGATGGTGGTGACGGGGATGATCGTTTGTATG
>CAZFEP010000031.1:3176-20322 GCA_964517365.1 uncultured Thiotrichales bacterium
GTGGTGAGGGCAACAACGTATTAGATGGTGGTGACGGGGATGATCGTTTGTATGGCGGAAGTGGTGACGATGAATTTATTATTGGTGAAGGAAACGATATTGCCAATGGTGGTGATGGAAGTGATTTGTTTATATTAAATTCTCTTGATGGTAATGATGTTGTGCATGGTGGCACAGGTGGTGGTTGGACGGATGTGTTACAAATTGATGTTGCGCCAAGTGATACGGGTGATGTTGATAACCCATGGAGCATAGAAGTTAATGGTGAAAATGTAGAGTTTTCCATGGAAGATGGTGGACTTGATTTAGGTACCGATGTATCTGGAGTGATTTCTTTTGCTGATGGTACTGAAGTTCAATTCGATGGCATGGAGCAAATTCAATGGTAGTCTTAACTTTGTCAGTAGAATCAATACCCTTTGTCATTTAAAAAGTTATTTTCATCAATTAAAATTTTGCAAGCTTCTGATTTCTAAAGGGTTTCATTATTTAGCCGTTACATACTCATAGATTTATAAACAAGCTCATTCACATGTCAGTGATGGGCAGGATGACTATGGGTATTTAAGGGAGATAGAACAAAATAATGGATCAATCATCTATTGCAGAAAATACTTCTGTCAATGATTCAAAAGAAAATAACCATAAAGTTCCTACTGCTTGGAGGCGTTGGGACGTTTTACTTGCGTCACTATTTATTAACCTAACGACATTGGCATTACCGCTTGTAATTTTACAGGTGTATGACCGCATTCTTCCTAATAAAGCCACAGATACATTTTCTTTATTGATATTTGGTTTGTTAGTTGCAGCCATATTAGATGGTGTATTACGTGTGGCACGCTCTGCAATTTTAACTTGGAAGGGTGTGCAATACGAACATACTGAAAGTATTCACTCTATAGAAAGAGTAGTGCATGCGGATTTAGTTAAGTTTGAGAGTAATTCTATAGGTTCTTACTTGGATAAAATGGAAGGACTAAAGAAAGTCCGTGAGTTTTATTCAGGGCAAAGTATTTTAATGTTAGTTGATCTTCCTTTTGTATTGATATTTTTAAGTTTAATATTTTTGTTTGCAGGAAAGATGGTATTGATACCTATTACTATAATTGCGATATTTATTGTTGTTTCATATTACACAGGTAAGAAATTAAAACTTGCTTTAGAGCAGAGATCATCGGCTGATGAGAGAAGACAAAACTTTCTGATAGAAACATTGCAAGGTATTCATACAGTTAAAGCCATGGCGATGGAAGCGCTGATGTTGCGTAGATATGAGAGATTGCAGGCTCAATCTGCTGCTAGTGTATATGAGGTAAGTAGAATAAATAGTTTTGTATCAGGCCTTGGTGCAACTTTTTCACAGGTTGTGATGGTCTTTTTTGTTGGTATTGGAAGTATTTATGTGGTTGCTGGCGAACTTACAGTAGGCGCATTAGCTGCGGGGACAATGCTTTCAGGAAGAGTGCTGCAACCCGCATTAAAAGCTATGGGATTGTGGACTCAACTTCAGGCTGTGCATTTAGCAGGCGAAGATGTGAATGATATTCTGACGTTGCCGCATGAAGCGCTTAAAGATAACTCTTTACCGATAACTTTAGATGGTGAGATTGAGTTAGAGGATGTTTGTTTTCAACATGAAGGCAGTAATGTTGAATTGCTATCGGGTGTGTCATTACACATTAAGCCAGGTGAAGCTATCGGTATTCTTGGGGCAAATGGTGTAGGGAAAACAACACTAATAAATTTAATTATGGGTTTTGTCAACCCAACTCAAGGTGCAGTGTTACTGAATGGTAAAGATATTCAAACATTAGATGGTTCTTCAGTGCGTGCACAAATAGCGTTAATGCCACAACAAGGTACTATTTATGATGGAACTATACTTGATAATTTAACCTTATTTAGAGAGGGTTATGCGGTTGATCAAGCTATCGAGCTTGCTGAAATATTTGGCTTAACAAAAGCGATTACTAAATTACCAAATGGATTGGATACCAGAATAGGGGGAGCAAATGTAGATGCTATACCCGCGGGCGTTAGGCAGCAGATTATTTTAGTGCGCTCTATGGTTGGAGATGCAACTTATGGTGACCCCAGAATTATTTTATTCGATGATGCAAATTCATGTTTAGATTTTGGTAATGAAGCTCGCTTGCAAAATTACTTACAAGAAAACCGCAAAGGTTTAACAATGGTTATTATCTCTCACCGGCCATCACTTTTAAACATATGTGATCGGCATTTCAGGCTAGAGGGTGGCAAGCTTGAAAGCATGCAGTTCAAACCTAACAAAAATTCTGCTTTTGAAAATTCTAAGCAAGTAATAAATGAATAGGTTGTAAAATGAGCGTTACGATAGATGATATTAAAAGATTAACTGACGACAAAAGTTTGCCTATGTCTGAGCGTTTGTCTAATGCTATTAGAAATAAAGCATACTCTAAAATAGCAGAGCTTTCACCTTATGCTGCTTGCATAATGCCAATACTCACTGAATTAGGATGGCGGTCTTATAAACGAGAATTGATTGAATCCATACCACATTTTTCAAATCATATAGATTTAGTAGATTTAAGGAATATGTTGGTTTCATTAGGATATGAAAGCGATGAAAAAAGCACATCAGTTGGAAAAATATGTCCAACGCTTTTACCTTGTTTGTTTGAATCAGATTCTGGTGGGATATATGTAATAAAGGAAATATCTGAAGATAAAGCTACATATTTTGATGCGCATAAAAATAAGTATTGTTCAGATGATATTTTGAAAGAAAAAGGTATTGCATACTATTTTACTGATATGAATCCAACGCATGCTATGACTGGATTAGAGCAGTCTAGTGAGCAATGGTTTTCGCATGTTTTAAAAAGATTTCGCAAGTTGTTAAAACATCTAGTAGCAATGACATTTATGCTAAACATTATTGCTATGTTTGTGCCGCTTTTTATTATGGTGGTCTATGACAATGTAATTGGCGCTAGGTCTACACATAGTATTCCATTCCTTATGATTGGAATATCTATTGCTCTAGGTTGTGAGCTAATATTTAGATTAGTGCGTTCAAAAACATTAGGGCTTTTAGCAGGTAGGTTAGACTATATTATTGGTGTTGAGACATTCAAAAAAATAATGTCATTACCGCCCACACTAACAGAACGTTCAACGGTTATCTCACAATTATCTCGTTTACGCCAATTTGAATCTATTAGAGATTTCTTTTCTGGTCCAAGTGCTACTTTGTTTTTGGAATTACCATTTGTATTATTGTTTATAGTTTTGCTAACTATTTTAGGTGGCAGTATTGCATTAGTACCAGTGGCAATGATTGTTATATATTTTATTTTTGGGTGGTTATGGTTCCCAAGCGTAAATAAAAAATTAGTGCATGCAGGGTATGCGCGTTCTGCTAGACAACGCATGTTGATGGAAACATTTTCTGGTTTGCGTGAACTTAAGGCATTAGGTGCTGAGGGTGCTTGGAAGGAATTATTTCGTGAAGCCTCAGGTGAAGCGATGACACGTACTTATAAAACGTCAACAAGTCATGCATTAATAAATAGTGTAGCTCAATCTTTGATGACTATAGCAGGTATATGTGTATTGGCCTTAGGTACTTTAAAAGTAATGAATGGTGAAATGACAATTGGTGCTCTTATTGCAGTGATGGCATTGATTTGGAGAGTGCTTTCGCCTTTGCAAGGTGTTTGTTTAGCAATGCTGCAAATCGAACAAATTACACAAAGCATAAAGCAGTTGAACCAATTAATGAAAGTGCCATCTGAACCTAATAGTTATAAAGCGGGTTTGATGATGCCTAATATTACCGGCCAAATTAATTTTGACCGTGTATTGTTTAGATATGCTGCTAATGAAGATCCTGCATTAATTGGTGCAACTTTTTCTATCAATCCAGGAGATTTTGTTGCCATTGTCGGTGGGAATGGCTCGGGGAAATCCACTGTTTTGAAACTAGTTGCAGGTATGTATCGTGCTCAAGGTGGTTCGTTAACTATTGATGATACCGATGTGCGTCAGATGAATGCTACAGACTTACGTCGTGTAATAGCCTATATGCCACAAAAACCAAGTTTATTTTATGGAACGATAAGGCAAAACATACGTTTAAATCAGCCACTTGCTACAGATAAGCAATTAATAGCAGCTGCTGAACAAGCAGGTATATTGCCTGCTATAAGAAAACTGCCTAAGGGCTTCGATACTTTGGTTGGTGATCATACTACCTCGCGATTACCCTCCGGCTTGGTTAATGGAATTTGTTTAGCTCGCTCTTATGTTCGAAAGGCACCTATATTTTTAATGGATGAGCCAGGCACTTCTCTTGACAAAATAACTGATCAAAACCTGATGGATCATTTAGAAAAGATGCGTGGCAAACAAACTATTTTAATGGTGAGTCATCGGCCCTCACACATACGTCTTGCGGATAAGGTGATTGTTATGTCAAATGGCATGGTTGCTCATGTTGGAACGCCGGGTGAAGCAATTAAGTATTTAATGGAGATGAAAAAATGATAGATGAAGAAATATCATTGTCAAATAAAGTTAAATCAGAAGTACCTCGCGCTCGCGCGCGTTTTATCGCACAGTCGATTCAATTAGAGGAGTCTGATGCACCAGGTGTAGTAAGTATTGTGATTATGACGATAGCCTTTTTATGTGTAGCGATGGTTATATGGGCATATGTTACGCCTGTAAATGAGGTTGCGGTTACACAAGGAGAAATTGTTCCAACCGGACATAATCATGTAGTTCAACATTTAGAAGGTGGAATTATAAAAGAAATACATGTTAATGATGGAGAGCTTGTAAAAGAAGGGGATATTTTGATTAGCATATCGCCAACTTCATCTGAATCAGACTTGCAACAGATTGAGGCGCGTCATGCGGTGCTTGATCTTCAATTAATAAGATTGAATTCAATATTAAAAGAAGGTGAGCCAAACTATGATAAATATAAAAATGATTATGCGGACTTAATTGTCAATGAAGTGGACATCTATAAAGCACAGTTAAAAAGTTACACATCTCAATTAGATATTACTCAAACAAAGATTAAGCAACGTGAAGAAGAGTTAGCCAGAGAAATAACTAGAGCTAAGTATTTAGAGCGTGAAAGAAATGTTCTAAGACAACAGACAAAAATGCGCAAAGGTTTAGTTGAGCAAGGATTGGTATCTAGAGCGGAGTACCTTGATAGAAAAGTACAGCTTGCAGAAACTGAAACTCAATATCAACAAACGTTATCAAATATTTTAGTTGCAAAAGAAGCAAAAGAAGAAGCTTATAAATCTCTTATTGATATTGAAAATAAATTTTATGAATCAATCAAGAAGGAAATTGGTAAAGTTTCAGGTGAATTAGTAGAAGTGGATAAAAATATAATCAAGTTGAAAGATAGGGTGAGTAGGTTGGATATAACGGCAAGCATATCTGGTGTCGTAAAAGGGCTTGCGGTTAATTCCATTCAAAGTGTTATTAAACCAGGCCAAACCATTATGGAAATTGTGCCAGCGGATGATGAATTGGTTGTGGAGACAAAAGTAACTACTTCTGATATAGGCCATGTGAGTATTGGACAACAAGCAGAAGTTAAAGTGAATAGTTATGACCCACATCGTTTTGGAACGGTAATGGGTAAAGTGAAAAAAATTAGTGCCTCAACTTTTCTAGATGAACAGCATAATCCTTACTTTCAGGCCACTATTGCGCTCGATAAAAGTTATATAGGTAGTGCCACCAGCAAATACAGAATTATTCCAGGAATGACGGTGCAAGCAGATATAAAGACGGGAGAAAAGTCTGTGTTAGATTATTTATTGAAACCAATATATCGCGGCTTTCAGAACGCATTCCAAGAGCGCTAGAGTATAATGTACTAAGTTAGTGAAGAGTGTTGCCTAAGTTATCTAGATCTTCCTTGTTGAGCCAGTAATTTTCAATTGAAGCTACGATTTCTTTGAAGTCGTCAAAGTTATCAGGCTTTATTACATATGAATTTGCATGCAAGTTATAACTGGATGTCATGTCAGATTCAGCAGCAGAACCTGACAGTATTATTACAGGAATATTTTTTAATACTGTATTATTCTTAATCTTTTCTAGAACTTCACGCCCATCGATCTTAGGTAAACTTAAATCCAATAGAATAAGGTCAGGAAGAGGTGCATTATTGAATTCACCTTGTTGGCCTAACCTTTTTAAAGCTTCTTCACCATCTTTAGCAATGCTGAGATTATATTTAAAATGGCTTGCACGAAAGGCTTCTTTGGTTAGCAAAACATCTCCAAGGTTATCTTCTATAAGTAAAATTTCAGCTATTGTATGTTGGTTGTTCATGCTGCTTTTCCTGTTTGAATTTCTAGTATAGGAATCGATACAAAGAAAGTACTACCTGTACCTTTTTCTGATTCTATCCACATCGTTCCACCCATTCGAGTAACAATTTTTTTACATACCGCTAATCCTATGCCAGTACCTTTATATTCATGTTGTGCATGCAATCTTTTAAAAGGTTCGAATACTTTTTCTTGATAGTCCATTTCGATACCTATTCCATTATCAGAAATACTGATTACATACGAATCTTTAGCCTTATGAGCCTTAACTTCAATTACGCATTGCTTGCTTGTGGATTGAAACTTAATGGCATTGCTTATCAAGTTTTGTAATAAGCTAATCATACTTGCTTTATTTGCTGTTATGGTGGGTAAATTGTTAACAATTATTTCAGGTTTGGATTCACATATTTGCTTTTCTAGATTGGTATATACATTTTTTAATACTTCATTAAGATCAAGGTTCTCAATTATTTCATTTTCATTGCTAGCATGTGCGTATTCCAGTAGATCTTTTATAAGTAGTCGCATTTGGCTTGCAGATTTAGATAGTATTTCTATATATTCTCTAGCTCTTTCATCTAAATTGTTGCTGTAGTTTTCCTCCAAAAGACCAGTAAAATTAGAAATCATTCGCAAAGGTTCTTGGAGGTCGTGTGAAGCAACATATGTAAAGCTTTCTAGCTCAGAGTTTGTGTTAGTAAGTTCTTCTACTGCATTTTCTAATTTACTCTCAGTATCATGCAAGTAATCAATATATTGAGCTCTCATCATTTCATTACCTATCCATTGAGAAATTAGTCTAACAAAAGATTTTTCTTGTTCGGTAAAAGGGTTTAACCTTGGCTGGTGATCAGAAAAACTAACCGTGCCAAAAATTCGGCCATGAATATATAGAGGTGTGCCTATATAACAATTAATTCCGGATTCTGTATGTTCCGGTAAATCTTTGAGAGGAGTATTTTTTATAGCATGTGCAGCAACCATGTCATTTTGTTCAACAGTATATGAACAGAAGGTGTCTTTTAATTTTGAAGTAGAGTCAGTGCTCAGATTGTATTCATCTGGGTATTGCGAATAAATTATTGATAAATCGTCTTCTGTTACATTACAGATCACTCCACAGTCTAATCCTAAATAGTTTATACCTTCATTAAGAATACTATTAATCTTATTGTTAAGTGGGAGTGTGGCATCAGCACTTAGTAAATATAACGAGTTCATGAAATGCTCGTTGGCTTTTCGGTTTGATATGTCGACATAGTACCCAACCATGCGTATTGCTCTACCACTTTCATCACGCACTGCCTGTCCACGAAGTCGCATCCATATATATGAGCCACTTTCATGCAGCATCCTACCTTCAATATCATATTTAGTATCATATTTAAGGTGGGAAATTAGTGAAGAGTGAGCAGCTTCTACGTCTTCAGGATGAGTGCGGGTTTCGAACCAATCCATTGTCGGCAGAAAGTCACTATCAGATACGCCTAATAACTGTCTAATGCTAGGTGAGCAATAAAAGTTGTTTGAGGAAATATCCCAATCAACCAGCCCTACATTAGTACCCTGTAATGCAAGGTCATAGCGTTCGGTATTTTCACGCAGTTCATTTTTTGATGCATATAAATCCGTAAATACTTGATTGAGTGTTTTAGCAACGGAGCCAATTTCATCATCTATCATTATTGGTATGGGTAAAAACTCTTCATTGTTATCATTTTCAATAAGTGATGAATTGATCTGTTCTAACGGACGAAATATAAATTTATTTGTTAAAAAATATACTAATCCAATAGCAAATATTGTGGTTAGGATTAGATAGACAACAGTGTTAAGAATTTGTTCTTGTAGTAATATGCGTGTTTTGTAGGTATTAAAAACTAAACCAACATGTGCACGTGTAAATTGTCCATTACTAAATTTATTTTCTAACCAAATTGAAGATATTGCAGTGTATTCGTCACTACTAGAATCAAAGTTGAAATATTGGTCATGCTGATGATTAGCGAATATTTCATTGGTAGGTAGTCCAATAAGTGCAGCTTTATTAGATGCTATTACTACAGGTGGTTCATAGATTCTAACGATAATAAGTTTTATATCTCGGTTTGCTGCAAGCGTGTTGATTCCTTTTGTTAATGCGGGTGATTCACCTGATGTTTGCGCCATATAATCTATTATATCAATGACTTCTGTTGCCCGTGTGTATAGATTTTCTGAAAGGTTGCTGCTAAATACTTTATACATCAGAGCGCAGATGGTTAGAACTGAAATAAAAAACACAAATAAAAATGATAAAATAATTCGTTTTTGCGAAGAAATTTTAAAATTGTTGTTTGTTTTACTCATAAATATTTAATTTATATTATGGTTAGGTATAAATTTTGAGTAATCTATTTTAGAAGTATCCAGATGCTTAAAGACTATATCGCCCGTAGTAATTAAATTATTTTTTATGATTTCATCTTGAAAATATTGGTCTTGCTCATCGGCTCCAACCAAGTATATCAAGGACATAGAGTTTTTAAATTCTTGCGTGGATATGAGGAGGCGTTCAGTTAATGTTTCATAAGATTCTTGATGATGTTCTTCAGCATACTTAAGTGTTTCCCCCCAAGCTTGTATGAATGAGCTTTGTAATGTTGGATTATTGTTGAGTATGTTTTTGTTAATTGCGACTATATCTAGTAATTTTTGCGGTATTAATGAACTATCAAATATTACGTTAACTTCAAGTTGTTTTTTGATAGCAATTGAAATCGGTGGATAGGAGGTTATAGCATCTACTTTTCCAGATTTTAAAGCTCTAGGTAACATGTGTAATTCCATAGGTATAATTACTACTTCAGAATTATCTATATCGTTAATTTCTAAGGCACGATTAACAAGATAAGTGCTTAGGCTACCGGCTTCTACCCCAATCTTTTTACCTTTAAGGTCTTGTATATTGTTCAAACTATGGCTTGCGAGTATTTCATCGGCGCCATTTGAATAATCTATTACAATTATAGGTTGAGCAACTTGTTCAGAGTATTTATAAGCCTCAAGCACCTCTACTAATGTAGATGCCATGCCATCAATTTTACCTCTTTCAAATGCGCGTCGTACTTCAGCTAAAGAACTGAGTTCAACTAGCTCAATGTCAATGCCTGCATTTTTGAAAAAACCTTGTTTTTTTGTGACAAATAAATATTCAAAACCTGGCCATTGTGTAATTCCGATTCGAATTGTTTCTTGTTTAGTCTCGTGAGGGTTAGAAGATAGGTATACAAAGACCAATAACATTGATGCTATTAATAGAAACGTGATGATGTTTCTTTTACCGGAAAAATTTTGTGACATGTGTACTGTTTTACTAAGTATCTAAGAAATCTGTCTAAGCAAAAAATGACTATAATAATTAAAATGGAAAATTATCTAGTTGCCAATAAATTGTCATTCACTTATTGAGTGTTGAAGATATCAGAAAATACAAGGTGCGAACGACAACGTGCAAAAAATATTTTGAAGTAGTCAATTAATTGACGTTTATATGCAGGTTTAATCTTTTTTTATAAACTAATAAACTATTTGTAAGTTTAATAGAATAATATTTAGTTACAAAGATTGATTTATTTGAGCTTTGAATGTGTTTGAGGAATTCGGATTAGAAATAATAAAGTCTGCACCTGCATTTTTTGCTAAGTTTTGTATGTTTGTAGAGGGTTGTGTCACTACGAAACCAAATTTAACCTTATTATTAGATTCTCGTAATGCATTCAGAAATTGTAACCCACCCATATCTGGCATATTCCAATCCGTTATAACTAGGTCTAGTTTTTTAGTTTCAGATAACAAGATCGCATCTTCACTGCATGAGGCTTCATAGATAATATTTGCATTCATGTCCGCTAATTTAATGCTCCATTTGATGATTTTGCGCATAGCTTGGCTATCATCAACGATCAGGATTTTCATAAATTTTAGCTCTTCATAATTTCCATATTTTTATATATTCATATGAAAATTTTGTTACCTTAGTAGGCTTATATCGGCATATATACCTGATCTTTAAGCACTTTTTTCCGATATTCGCACATTCAAACAGCTCAATGTTCACTCATCAGTAAACTGTCTAATTAGCTGCTAAAAGCTAAATATTTGGCTACTTTGGCCGTTACAAAGTATGTCGCAAGAGTCTATCTTCGCTATATAAAAATATATCTATATAACAGTAAGTTACAGAAATTTACTCATTGAAAATATGCTGAACAAGGAGCGTTAGTAAATGGATTTAGCAACTCTATTGGGTTTGCTTGGAGCTATGGCAGTGATCGTATTAGCGATCGTATTAGGTGGCTCAGCGGGTACTTTCATGAATATACCATCACTGGCGGTTGTGATTGGTGGCACGTTTGCGGCTACCTTGACAAGAATTTCATTAGCAGACTTTTTTGGTTCATTTAAGCTTGTTTTAACTACATTGCTTCACAAATCTGTAAGTTTGACCAAATTAATTGATGAAGCAGTAGCTCTAGCGGATGTGGCAAGAAAAGAAGGCGTGCTTGCACTTGAAGGTAAAGAGATTGGTCATCCATTTTTAGAGCAAGGAATAAATTTATGTATTGATGGTCACCCAACTGAAGTGGTGCAAAAAATGTTGGGTAAAGATATTAATCTATCCATTGAACGGCATGAAACAGGTCGAGAAATGTTTAAATCAATCGGAGATGCTGCGCCTGCAATGGGTATGATCGGCACACTGATTGGGTTAGTGCAAATGTTGTCGAATATGGATGATCCTAAATCTATTGGTCCAGCGATGGCGGTTGCTTTGTTAACCACCCTTTACGGTGCTGTAATCGCTAATGCAATTGCATTGCCATTGGCAGATAAACTAAAAAGAATTGCGATGGATGAGCGACTAAGCAAAGATCTAATTCTTGAATCGGTATCTTCCATACAAGCAGGTACAAACCCACGGGTAGTCGAGCAAATACTTTCAACTTATTTGCCAAATAGTAAGCGTGACCAGGTGGGTGAGTCGAGCCAAGAAAAAGAAGCAGCCTAGTTAGTGTTAAAAAATGTCTGACACTCCTCCAGCAAAAGCAGCAGAATCGTCGGGCTCACCGGCATGGATGGCCACTTTTGCAGACTTGATGTCATTGCTAATGTGTTTCTTTGTATTGCTACTGTCGTTTTCTGAAATGGATGTTAATAAATTCAAAGAGCTTGCGGGTTCCTTGTCTAGAGCTTTTGGTGTGCAACGAGATGTGCCTGCAAATGAATTGCCTAAAGGTACAAGTGTAGTGACTTCACAATTCAGTCCAGGTAAACCAGACAACCAAACCTTATTGCAAATAATGCGACAACAAACGACTGATGAGAGTAAAGATAATTTAGATTTTAAGAGTGGAGACGAAGGTTTAGATAAAAAAGAAATTGCCAAAGAAATTTATGATGCAGCCGTCAAAAGAATGCAAGCCGAGGCTGAAAGAATAACTGCAGCATTAAAAAGTGAAATTGATACGGGGACCGTGGAAGTTGATTGGACGGATCGCGAAATAATAATTCGTATTCGGGAGCGAGGAACATTTCCATCTGGCGACGATAAAATTGATGGTGCATTCGCATTACTTTTGAAAAAAATTGCATCCGCATTAAAAGATGTAGAGGGGAATATTATCGTTTCAGGACATACAGATAATCGACCTATAAGTACCTCAAGGTTTCCTTCCAACTGGGTATTATCTGCAGCACGTGCTGCAGCAGTTGTGCATCACTTAGAAGCTAAAGAAGATATTAATGCAGACCGTCTTCAAATTCGTGCTCATGGAGATACAAAACCTCTTTTCACAAATTACACAGAAAATAGTCGATCAAAAAACCGACGTGTTGAAATATCTATATTGGGCGATAAACATTTATTTTATGAATATGATGATGAAGCACAGAATAAAGGTCAAAGTAATTAATATTATTGTTTAAGTAACATGATTAAGTGTGATGAAGAATATTAATTCAAACCAAAAAATGGAAAATGATACAGCGATTGAGAATCGCAATGCATTTAGGATTGATGACAATATTTTATTGTCATTACGTTTTATTCCAGATGACCAAATACAAGAGGTATTAAAAAAGTACCCCGAGAATAATGCCGAGTTACAACTATTAAATAATTTTACTGATTCTTCTAAAGTACTAACTGATCAATTTGCATTAGTACGCAGGCGTTACCCTGAAGTTGCAAAGTATTTAACTATATTAGATGAAAAAATTAATACTCTGGCCAGAAGGCAGTTTTCGGGTTGTTCTATGATTCCTGATTTGAATTGGCATGAAGTTAATATAAGTGCTACTGGAATTAGTTTTAATTACGACAAGCCATTAACTATGAATTCATATGTCGAGTTGAGGTTGCAACTTTCACAAGTGTCTAATTACATATTAGCCTATGGAATGATTGTTCGATGTGGGCAATCTAAACAGCAGAAAGCTCAATTTACGATAGGGGTTGAATTCACACATATTAATACAGAAGACAGGGAAGCTATTCATGCTCATGTGCGTGGAAAAGAGATCAAATTAATTCGTGAAAGAAACTTTTATTAAAGTTCTTAATGCTCTAGGAGGCTATTAAATTCAGTTACTTATGGAGGTATTTCCTAAAGAAATCGACATTTCTGTCGATATATTGGGTATCTGAATTAGTGTAGTTATAAATATCAGTATGGATGAGATTTTACGGTTAGGAAAAACATGGATTGGCTATGGTCTTGAGATCTCACAAGACCTATTTTCTATACTATTTTTGACATTATTGATTTGCCTGCCAATCTTATATATAGCGGATATTTCACAATCCAAACATGCCGTAAGACGTAATTTTCCAATTATTGGGCGTTTCCGGTATTTTTTTGAGCATGTTGGTGAGTTTTTTAGGCAATACTTCTTCTCAATGGATCGCGAAGAGATGCCTTTTAATCGTGCGCAACGTTCATGGGTCTATCGTGCGGCAAAAGATATTAGTAATACCATTGCATTTGGATCTACACGAGATTTAAAAAAAGTAGGGACTGTTCTTTTTTCAAATTGTCCATACCCAACGCTAGGTGAAGATGCAGTGCCGGTATCTGAGCATACGATAGGTCCGGATTGTAGAATTCCATATACAACTAAATCAATATTTAATATATCAGCTATGAGTTATGGCGCTATATCAAAGCCTGCTGTGTTGGCGCTTGCAGAAGGTGCTAAAAGTTCGGGTTGTTGGTTAAACACAGGTGAAGGTGGTCTTTCAAAATATCACTTGTCTAGTGGATGTGACATTGTGTTTCAAATTGGTACGGCAAAGTATGGTGTAAGAGATCCTATTAGCGGCAAGTTAAGCGAGTCAAAGTTAATTGAAATTGGTAAGTATGACCAAGTAAAAATGTTTGAAATTAAGCTTAGTCAAGGAGGGAAGCCTGGTAAAGGAGGTATTCTTCCTGGTGCTAAGGTCACAAAAGAAGTTGCTGATATACGTGGCATTCGTGCCGGTGAAGATTCTATTAGCCCTAATCGTCACCCTGAAATTAGTAATGATGAAGATTTATTAGAGATGATTGGTTACATTCGTGAATTAACAGGAAAACCAGTAGGGATAAAAAGTGTTATTGGTTCAGAAGAATGGCTAGATGAATTATTTTCATTAATTTGTCAGCGTGGAAAGATATATGCACCAGACTTTATTACGGTTGATAGTGCTGATGGAGGCACTGGTGCAGCACCTATGCCATTGCTTGATGATATGGGTTTGCCTTTAAATGAAAGTTTACCTATTTTAGTTAATAAGCTTAAGCAATATGGGTTATATGACAGGGTAAAAGTGATTTCATCAGGCAAATTGGTAACGCCTGCTGATGTGGCTTGGGCATTGTGTTTGGGTGCAAATTTTGTAACTTCTGCAAGAGGATTTATGTTTGCATTAGGTTGCATTCAGGCTTTGCAATGTAACAAAGATACATGTCCTACCGGTATTACAACACATAATAAAAGATTGCAACGTGGGCTGAATGCTAAATCAAAATCAATAAGAGTTGCTAGTTATGTAAAAAATATCGTTCATGAAGTAGGCATGATTGCGCATTCATGTGGAGTAAAGCATCCACGCGAGCTCGGGCGAAGGCATGCTCGAGTTGTACAAGCAAATGGGCTATCGATACCACTTAACGTAATGTATCCAGTGGTGGAAATGTCCCCATTAGTTGAACGAAGAAACCTTGAAACCCGACCATGGTCCGGTGATCTTCAATCTTCCGATAAAGAAAATGATGATTTAGAAAATACTGTTATTAATATTCCACTCAAGCAATATAGTGGGAATAAATAAGTATCGTTATGGCTGAGTCTAATCCAAATTCAAATCCAGATCTAAACAGTAAAGACGGTGAAAGTAAGTCTTCAGGTTTACTTTCATTGCCAGCTGCTTTTATAAAAAAACTATATGCAAATAATGAAGGACAAGCAGACCGTACTGAATCAAATGGTTCCGATGTGCTTGAGCCCGATGTTAAACCCGAAGTCGAAGCAGATATTGAGCGTGATAATGAGTCTGATATTGAAACAGACCTTCAGAATGAAATGGAAGGAGCAGGTGAGGGTGATGAAAATGCAAAGGAGTTATCCAAGTCATTAGTTAGCATGATTAATTCAACACAAACATTATTCTCTGGTAATGATGTGTTTGGGTCTGTTAGAAATATGGCTGATGAAATCACTGATGTATCAGAATCAAATCATGTCCTTTTTGCATTTGTTAACGTATTAAATAAGGCAAGTAAAAAGTATATTATTGAGAAAAAAGAGAATATTTTTGGCTTGCCATTGGAAATAATCAAGAAATTCAAATTCACAAAAAATTATCAAGATAAAAGAAAATTATTAAAAAAGAAGTGTGAAAATATAAAATCAGTAGATGATCTTGATGCTTGTTTATTAGGTTTATATGAGTTGTTTTATACAGTTTATGAGGATGTATACTCTGATAAAGAAGAGCTTGAGAAATTTTTGCTAAACATTGGTACTCAGGTAATTCATATAGGAGAAAAACTGCATAACGTTGCAGAAGAGCAAGCATCAGACTTTAAAGCTCAAGGAGAGTTGAATGAACGCATGAGTGATGCAGTGACTCTTATTAACGATAATATTAGTTCGGGTAATGATTTAGTCTCATTGAAAAATACAGTTAAAATACAATTAGACACTCTGCAAAATATTGTTGAAGAGGAAAGACAAATTGTTGTAGCTCAAGAGCGGCGTATAAATGAAAATGTAAAAGATCTTGTTAATCAAGTGAGTGAGCTTAAGAAAGAAGCCCAGGAATTAAGAGAACGTGTGCAACATGAAAAAGAGCATGCCTTACATGATTCGCTCACAGGCTTATATAACAGACAAGCCTATAATGAAAAAATATCTGAAGTAATTTCAATGATAGATTGTTTTGATAATTTTTCATTGCTGATTTGGGATATTGATCATTTTAAAAAATTCAATGATGAATATGGACATGTTGTTGGAGACAAAGTTCTTAAAACAGTTTCTGATAAACTCAATAGTTTGCTTAAACAAAATTACTTTTTAGCCAGATTTGGCGGCGAAGAATTTGCAATGCTCATTCCTGAGTTAACTATTGAGCAATCACTAGAATATGCAGATTATGTAAGACGCGAAGTTTCTGAAGTCACCTTCATGATAAAGGGTAAGCAGGTTAAAATTACAGTTTCATGTGGCATTTCAAGTATTCAAGCAAAAGATACTGCGCAATCAATTTTTGAGCGTGCTGATAAAGCATTGTATAGCGCAAAAGCTGATGGTCGTAATAAAGTTTGTGTTTATGAGAAAAGTTAAGCTTTAACGCAAAAACTTTCCATCTGCAACTTTAACTATATTTCTTCCAGAATTCTTAGCCAGTTTTAATGCGTTATAAGCTCTTGCATATAATGATTCAACTGAATCAGTTGTCTCTAATTCTGTAACACCAATACTAATAGTCGCTCGAACATTTTTATCTGTCTCACTATTCTTGAGATCATGATTAGAAACAGCCATTCTAATTCTGTTAGCGATCATATTTGCATCATTTGACTGGGTATTGCTTAATATTAGTGAAAACTGGTCATAGCCAAAACGATTTAGAATGTCTGTGTCTCTTAGTGTCTTTTGAATAGTTTCATATACATGTCTGATGATAAAGTCACCATATAATGGCCCATTTTTATCTTTCAATTCCATGAATCGATCTATATCGACTAATACTAAACTAAATGGTTTTTTCTGTCGGATGGCTAATTTTGCTTCTCTAGTAATTAGACCTTCCATAATTCCCCAATTAGGCAGACCTAAATAGGATTCACTTGAAGAAACTATTATAGCGTTCTCATATTTTATGGCATTGCGTAGTGGGAAAATGATTGTAGAGATATATTCATCCAAGCTGTTTTTTTCTTCTACTGATAAATCATTATCACTGTAAATAGTAATATTACCCCATGTGTCGTTATCTACATCTAATAGATAACTGCACGAGCAATTTGTTTTTCTACCATGATGAATATGAGTATAAAGTAACGGGTATTCATATTCGATACCACATATAGGCATTTCAGACTTCACTGATTCTAAAAAAGTTTCAATGATCTGATTAATATTTAATGTGGTTTGTAGCTTTAATACTAACGCAGCAATTGACCGATTAATTGGTTTATTGGCTGTTATTGCAGTTGCAATTTCAAGCGCATGATTAGAGCTAGTGGTGAATCTTT
>CAZFEP010000032.1:0-19969 GCA_964517365.1 uncultured Thiotrichales bacterium
TACTGCTAGCGCAATAATCGAGTGGGGTGCGCATCTCTCTATAATCAAAAGCTTTAAGTTTTAATTAAAAAGGCTGGTTAGAGTAATGCAAGCAGAACAAACTACACATGAATTCGTGTCTAATTCTGGTCAAGAGTTAGGTCGTCGTAAAAGCAGTAAATCATTATTAGATGGACACAGCAAGGCGGTCCAACAAGTTAGTGATTTGATAGAACGAGTCGCTAATACCAGCGCTAATGTACTTATCTTGGGAGAGTCAGGTACTGGTAAAGAAGTCGTCGCACGTAGTATTCATACTATTTCTAATCGTGCTAAAAAATATTTTGTTCCTGTAAATTGCGCAGCTATTCCTCAAGAGTTACTTGAAAGTGAATTGTTCGGGCATGTTAAAGGCGCTTTTACTGGCGCAATCACCGATCGAAAAGGCAGGTTCGAATTAGCAGAGGGTGGAACACTATTTCTAGATGAAATTGGTGACATGGACCTGAATATGCAAGCCAAACTGCTGAGAGTGCTTCAAGAAAAAGTTTATGAGCGAGTTGGGAGTGGAAAGCCGATCAGTGCAAATGTGCGTGTGATTGCAGCGACTCACCGTAACCTTGAAGATATGGTAGCAAAAGGAGAGTTTAGGGAAGATCTTTATTATCGATTGCATGTATATCCTATTGACTTACCACCATTGCGCAGACGATGTGAAGATTTGCCATCGCTTGTGTATGCAATCACCGATAAAATAAAGAAAGAAACGGGTGCAGAAGTAAAAGTGACACCGGATGCCATGTCTGCATTAGCACGCTATACCTGGCCAGGGAATGTTAGAGAACTATCCAATTTACTGGAGAGGCTCAGTATTCTGTATCCTGATAAAGTGGTCGATGCGGCCAGTTTACCAAGTAAGTATAGTGCGTTTACTAATCCAAACTTGGAAACAAATTCATTCATTAATGAAAGTATTTCGGCTGCTAATGATGGCGTAGCTGAAAATGATTTTGAAGATATTAGTAGTATGCATAAAACTGTTGGTTTGCCTGTACTTACAAGAGAAGGGTTGGATTTAAAGTCACATATTACTTCCGTTGAACAGTTTTATATTTCGCAAGCTTTAGAGCTTGCTAACGGTGTAGTGGCACAAGCAGCAAAATTATTGGGTTTACGACGTACAACACTCGTCGAAAAATTGAAAAAGCACCAGTTCCAACGCGTATCAACGTCATAAAATTGACTTCAATATAGGTAATAAAATTCTAAACGACTGTTAAATAAAGGAAAACTAAAATAGGCATGTAGCTTGCATAGTAGTTAATACGCGTCAAATTTATGCGCATTAACATTTACTACGCGAGGACATGCAAATGGAAGTAGCAATAGATAACAGGAAGGAAGCACTAGAAAGTGCTTTTGATAATTTTAATCGTGTATCAGAAGATTTAACCTCTGCATATGATCAACTCGAAAATAGAGTTGACACTCTCCAAAAAGAATTGGTTGAAACTAAAAATGAAAAGTTTCATCAATTAATCGAAAAAGAAAAGCTTGCGGATAGGCTATCCATATTATTACGCACTTTACCTGTTGGTATTATAGTGTTAGATGATTATGGAATTATTATTGAAAACAATGAGATCGCAAATAAGCTTATTGGCATGCAATTGCTTGGTGAGTCTTGGAATAAAATAGCAAAAAAGCATTTAGTAGACGGGTATTCAGGTAATTGTGAAGTTAGTCTAAAAAATGGCAATCGCATATCATTAAAAATTGAATCACAGCAGCGTAGTGAGGGTAAGGTCATTATCATTAATGATGTTACTGAAGAATATAGTTTTCACGAATCTATAAGTAGAAAAGAAAGACTAGAGTCATTAGGTAATATGGTGGCTTCATTGGCACATCAAGTGCGCACTCCATTGTCTGCTGCCTTTCTTTACGTGTCTAGTTTAGAAAAACGTATTGATAATCAAGATACCCCCTTTCAATTAGTTGAAAATATAAAACATTGTTTGCGAAGTTTGGAGGAAACCGTAAATGATATGTTGTCTTTTGCAAAAGGAGAATGGCAATTAAGTGACGTTATAAGTACAGAACATCTTATTGCATGTATTCGTAGTGATGTAGAGAATGAGTTTGGTAATTACTTAATTGAAATAAATGCAACACATTTGGGTGATAACGCTCAAGTTTCTATCAACTATGTAGCATTCTGGGGGGCCATTAAGAATGTTATCCATAATGCAATCCAGGCAAGTGAGTACGATGCAAAAGTTTTGATTGAAATAAAATCAGAAGGGAAAGAAGTTGTTATTTCCATACATGATAAGGGTTTGGGGATATCAGATGAACTAAAACAAAAAATATTTGAACCATTTTTTACAACCAAAGCAGGTGGAACAGGCTTAGGTTTAGCTGTAGTTAAATCCATTGTAGAAGCACATCGAGGCACTGTTGAAGCAAGAGATGAAATTCCACAAGGACTATGCATCGATATACGGATTCCGAAGTATCAAAGTTTTTCTCCATTATCTAGTGTGAGTAACCAAACGCATTCATCAAGTTAATTTATATAATATTAAAAGGGTAGGTTATGCAGGGAAAGAATATATTGATAGTAGAAGATGATGTGCAATTGAGTCATGCCATAGCAGGTACTATTCGTGATCATGGCTTTACAGCTTTTGAATCATCTTCACCTATGAGCGCTATGGGAACGATTGGGAGTGAACACATAGATATGGTCTTGAGTGATATACAGTTTGAAAAAACAGTTCGTGAGAACGATTCTATAACGGATGGCTATCAGCTGTTAGAAGCTATTAAAAGTAAAAATATTGAATTACCTGTTGTGTTGATGACCGCTTATGGAACGATTGAAAAAGCTGTGTCTTGTATTAAAAACGGTGCTTGCGATTATTTGGTAAAACCGTTTGATGTAGATTTATTGCTAAATATTGTAAAAAATAATATTCAGGTGAAGTTTTCAAAGCAAACCAGTGGCGACAATTATATTTCTGTCGATAAAAAATCTATAGATACTAAAAAAATAGCAAGACGCGTTGCAACTACTTCAGTATCCGTATTTATAAGAGGGCAAAGTGGTACAGGAAAAGAGGTATTAGCTCGTTTTATTCATGCAAATTCACCACGTTCCAAACAACCGTTTGTTGCCATTAATTGTGCTGCAATTCCAGAAAATATGCTTGAGGCGGTTTTATTTGGGTATGAAAAAGGTGCATATACAGGAGCTCATCAAGCTAAAGCAGGTAAATTTGAAGAAGCACAACAAGGCACATTATTGTTAGATGAGATTTCGGAGATGGATCTCTCTTTGCAGGCAAAGTTACTTCGAGTGTTGCAAGAGAAACAGGTAGAGCGATTAGGTGGGAAAAAGTTAATTAACTTAGATGTAAGGATTATTGCAACTTCTAACAGAAATTTGAAAGATGAAGTAAAAAAAGGAACTTTCAGAGAAGATTTATTTTATCGCTTAAACGTATTTCCTATTACATTGCATCCATTATGTGATCGTGTTGGAGATATTTTGCCTTTGGCTTATATGTTGTTACAGAAACATTCACCGAACAAATCACTAGAACTTTCTGAAAATGCCCGGAAGAGTCTAATGAAAAATAAATGGACAGGTAATGTTAGAGAGCTTGAGAATGTAATTCAGCGCTCAATTGTTTTATGTACAGGAAGTGTTATTGAGGAAGATATATTAGATATTGATGAGTTGGATGATGGTCAAGATAATAAAGATGAGCAAAGTAAAACCAATTTAACAACAGATCTTAAATCACATGAGCAAGATTTGATTTTGCAAGCATTGGTTTCTGAACATGGAAATCGAAAACTTGTTGCAGAAAGATTAGGAATTAGTCCAAGAACTTTACGCTATAAAATTGCAAAAATGAAAGATCAAGGTGTGCCAGTTCCTTCGGCCTATAGAGGTTTATAAGATTAGTTTTATATAAGGAGTTAAGTATGAGTGATATAAAAATTAATGAACTACTTTCACAAATTAGAAGTATATCTAGTCAAGTAGAACCAAATATTCAGGTAAAGAGTGAAAATAATGACGCTATTAGTTTTTCGTCAGTATTAAAGACATCCGTAGATAAGGTAAATGACCAACAAATGATGGCTAGTGACTTGGCAAAAAAATTTGAACAAGGAGATTCAAATATAGAGCTTTCTCGAGTAATGGTGGAGATGCAAAAAGCTAGAGTTTCTTTTGAAGCCGTCAAACAAGTAAGAAATCAATTAGTAACTGCATATCAAGAAGTGATGAGTATGCCTGTTTAACAATAATGAATTATAAGAGAATATAACTACATGGCTGCGACCTTGGAAGCTACACAAGCACCTAATGCATTTAATTTGGGTGATTTTATACGCCAATTATTTACACATTTAGGCACCATATTAACTTTAGCAGCTGTGTTGGCGTTAGGTGTAGGTGTGTCATTATGGTCAATCAAGCCTGAATATAGCCCAGTGTATTCTAATTTATCGCAAGCAGACGTAGCTATGGTTGCTGATGTGTTGCGTAGTTCACAGATACCATTCCGTATGGATTCATCTTCAGGAATGATTATGGTTGCAAATAATAAAATTAATGAAGCAAAAATATTATTAGCTTCTGAAGGATTGCCACAATCAAATGGGACAGGGTATGAACTATTAAATAATAAACCTGCTCTAGGCACAAGTCAGTTTATGGAGACTGCACGATACCAACACGCATTAGAGACAGAATTAAGCCGCACCATCTCAGGTATGAGAAACATAGAAAATTCTAGAGTTCATATTGCTACTCCAAAACAATCTGTATTTGTGAGGAATAGAGGCTTAACTTCTGCATCTGTTATGATTAAATTAATGCCAGGTAGAGTCTTAGAGTCTGGTCAGGTTTCATCTATTACGCATTTGGTTGCATCAAGTGTCCCGTATTTAAATGCTTCAAATGTGACTATCGTAGATCAATGGGGAAAATTACTGAGTTCAACAGGAGATGATGATGTAGTAGCTCAATCAAACAAACAACTAGCCTATAAAAAGTCAGTCGAACAAACCTACGCAAGTCGCATAGAGGCCTTACTTTCACCAATATATGGTCGCAATAAAATAAAAGCACAGGTGAATGCAGAAGTAGAGTTTACCAAAAGCGAAAGTGCTGAAGAGCTTTATGACCCTGATAGCGCACAAGTGCGTAGTGAACAAATATCCGAACAAAGCAATCGAGGGAGCTCAACGGCTGCGTTGGGAATTCCGGGTGCATTAACAAATCAACCACCAGCGGGTGGAACATTAGAAGAACCCGAAGAGGGTGATGAAAATGCTACGCAAGATACAACGCCTTTATCAACCTCTCAAAATTCAACTAAAAACTATGAATTAGATAAGACCATGCGCTATACGCAAGAAGCAAAAAGTCTGGTGAATAGAATTACCGTTGCTATTGTTGTGGATGATAAGGATGTAGTAAATGAAGCAGGTGAAACCGTAAAAACACCACTTGCTAGTGAAGATTTTGCATTAATACGAGGGATAGTGCGTGATGCAATTGGTTTTAATGAAGAACGGGGTGACAGTGTAACGGTCTATAATAGTAGTTTCTTGCCTGAAGAGGTGTTGGAGGAGCCTGAGGCTACCCCTATCTGGAAACAACCATGGTTATTGGCAATTATCAAACAAGTATTTGCTGGAATATCTGTATTAATTATTCTATTTATGTTTGTAAAGCCAGCTATAAAGTCATTGTCTAGTAAAAATAATACGAGCGGAGCGAAGTCAAATAATGAATCTGGAGCATTACTTGAAAATAGTTCAGGTGCAGGCTCAACGGTTTCTAATTCAATAGGCAGTTATCCCAATTATGTTCAGCAGCTTGCAATGGCAAAAGAATTGGTTTCACAAGACCCTAAGCAGGTAGCAAAAATAGTTAAAAACTGGGTGACTCCAAGTGGCGAATGAAGAAGCAGCAGGATCTCAAGTTAGCAATTTGGATGGTGCACAACGCGCCGCTATATTGATGATGGTGTTGGGTGAATCTGAAGCTTCAAAGGTCCTTAAATTTATGGATCCAGAGGAGCTTGAATTAATTGGTTCTGCAATTAGTGGATTAAAAGATGTTTCTCAAAATAATATTTATGATGTATTAAATGATTTTAGTGAAGTAAATCAAAGTAAAACACCTCTTGATATTGGTGCTCAAGATTATTTAAAGAAAATTCTCTTTCAAGCGATTGGTCCTCAAAAAGCTAACAGCATTTTATCAAGAATTGAGTTGGGTCCTAATGCAAGTGGTCTTGAGGCACTAAAGTGGTTAGATCCTTCTGTAATTGCAGATGCAATAAGAGACGAGCACCCACAGCTGATTGCAATATTATTGGTTCATTTAAAAGATGAACAAGCAGGACAGATACTAGAATTGCTAGAAACTGACAAGAAAACTAATGTTGTCATGAGGATAGCAAGATTAGGCGACGTGAATTCATCAGCATTGAAAGAGCTTGAGCTACTTATCGAGAATAGATTTACACAAGAAACTGATAGCAAAATAAAAAATCTTGGTGGTATAAAAGCTGCAGCGGATATTCTAAATAATGTTGATAAAGATACTGAAAATGGAATTGTTGAAACATTAACTGAGTTAGATAAAGAATTATGTGAAGAAATTAAAGGCAAAATGTTTGTATTTGATAATTTGCTATCCGTGGATGATAGAGGTATGCAGACTATACTCAGGGAAGCGCCACAAGATAAACTGGTGGTAGCTCTTAAAGGTGCAAGCTCAGAGATTGCAGATAAAATATTTAAAAATATGTCTAAGCGTGCAGCAGAGTTGCTTAAAGATGACCTTGAAACCGCTGGACCAGTGCGCTTAGCTGAAGTGGAAGATGCACAGAAAGAAATATTGGAAGTTGCGTTGCGACTAGCTGAGGAAGGCACGGTTATGCTAGGTGGGAAAGGCGATGACTTTTTATAAGTTATAAATATTTATATGGATAATCATGATAATTGGCAACGTGCATCTTTATCGTCATTCAGTTTAAATAAAGATGGCCCATATTTGGATGGAGGTTTAACGGTCTCTAGTACTCAATCCTCTTATAATGGAGAGTTAGAAAAAGGTTATCAAGAAGGTTTAAAGAAAGCTCAGCTAGAATCTAATGAGCACAAGGATAATTTCCAAAAATTAATACAAGCCATAGAAAATACCATGCAAATATTTGATGATGATATGGTAGATGTCATTAAGCAACTTTCTGTTTCAATTTCTAAACAAGTAATAAGAAGGGAGCTACAAACAAATTCAGATCAGGTTGTGTCAGTGGTAAAAGAAGCTATTAAACTTTTACCCATAGATGATAGCCGATTAATGATTCATTTAAATCCTAATGATATAAATGTATTAAAAAAAGTATTCAATCAAGATGATATCGCAAGTAGTTATTCTCTTATAGAAGATCCATCTATACAGCGTGGTGGTTGTAAGTTGGCAACAGATGATTCAATTATTGATGCAACCATTGATTCGCAGATTGCTCAAATTTCAGCAAATATTCTAGGCAGTCAACGCACAATGGACCGCAATAATGAATGATTCAATAAATGCACAGCCATATTTAAATCATCGAAAAAAGAAGTTTATTGACGCCATTACACAAACAATTCAATCCTTAGAGCCTTATTCTTATACGGTTGAAGGTAAATTGACGCGCCTTGTTGGTTTGACAATCGAAGCTCAAGGTTGTCAAGTTAATATAGGTGGGCGGTGTTTAATTGTTGCACCTAATAATCAAAAAATTGAAGCTGAGGTGGTTGGATTTTCTGGTACAAAAAGTTATTTAATGCCCATTGATAGTATTCAAGGGGCAGTGCTTGGTTCACGTGTGATCCCCACAATAGATAATCATAAACTACCTGTTGGTGAGGAATTATTAGGCCGTGTGATAGATAGTGCAGGAAATGCTCTTGATAATAAAGGTGTTGTAGAAGCTTGTGAGCATCGTGACTTAGAAGGTACTTATATTAATCCGTTTGAAAGAACACCTATAGATTCGGCATTAGATGTTGGGGTAAAGTCGATTAACGCTCTACTAAGTATAGGTGTAGGGCAACGTATGGGTTTATTTGCAGGAAGTGGAGTTGGTAAAAGTGTTTTGTTAGGCATGATGACAAAATTCACCTCTGCTGATGTAATTGTTGTTGGGCTGATTGGAGAGCGTGGCAGAGAAGTAAAAGAGTTTATTGATCAAATACTAGGTCAACAAGGATTAACTAAAACTGTAGTAGTGGCGGCACCTGCAGATTGCTCACCATTACAAAGAGTACATGCAGCCAAATATTCAACTACAATCGCCGAATATTTTCGCGATAAAGGCAAACGTGTATTGCTTTTGATGGACTCACTTACCAGGGTTGCACAATCATATAGAGAAATTGCGCTAGCCATTGGTGAGCCACCTGCTACTAAAGGTTATCCACCTTCAGTGTTTGCTAAGATACCAGCATTAGTAGAACGCGCGGGAAATTCTAGTGTTGCCGGTGGTTCTATTACAGCATTTTATACCGTGTTAGTTGAAGGCGATGATCATAATGACCCAATTGCGGATGCATCAAGAGCAATTCTGGATGGGCATATTACTTTATCTCGAGATCTAGCTGAGACAGGACATTATCCAGCTATTGATATTGAAGCATCCGTTAGTCGATTATTTCATTCTATATCCAATCCTGAGCAGATCAATAGTGCTCAACAGTTTAGAGAGCTTTATGGGCGTTATAAGAAGCATGAAGACATGATTAATTTAGGTGTTTATCAACAGGGTACAGACGAAAGAATAGATCAGGCGATTGAGTTTTATCCAAAATTATTAGAATTTCTAAAACAAGATATGCAACAGCCATTTAATTATTCTGCTTCACTGCAACAAATGAATGTAGCACTTCAGTCGAGTGCAAGTGTTGCTATTAATACCACCTAATATAATGGCACGCTCACAAAAACTCAATGCTGCACTTGAAGTACTTGATTTTAAATTAAACAAACAGTTGTCAGCACTCGTAGAACTCATGCAGGTAAAAATTGAAAATGATAAAAAGTTACATGATTTAATTTGTTATCAAGAAGGGTATAAGTCTGCTAAAGATAATCAAACCATTACAAGTATTCAGATTCATTATAATTTGATGAGTAAGCTTCAATTAGCAATTGATTCCCAAAATAAAATTGTTCGGGATTTGGAGTATAAAGTGAATGAGAGAATAATGTCTTTGCGTAAAGATCAAGCACAAAATCGAGCGTTAGCAGTACTTGTAAAGCGTTATCACAAGCAAGAAATTGATATCAAAGAGAAAGATGAGCAAAAAGAACTTGATAGTCAAATTCTTTCTTTGCTCAATTATGAGACATAACGACTAAGGAATATTAAGGGATATTTGGATATATAAAAATATAGAAGTTGGCCCAAAAAATGCAGTATCTAATACAAAGAATGGTTTAGATATGGCAGAAACAGAATTAATTTTAAACACTAATTTGCAAACTTCGTCGAGCTCATGCATTAATTGTCATGATAGTGACTCAAGTGGACAAAATTTTGGTGTGGGTGGTAACTTTAGTGATCAACTTACTAATTCACTCAAGGATCTACCTGTTGATAGCGGAAAGGTGCTGCCTATTAACGGCAAGAATTTGCCGCAAGCTATATTGCCGGAAACTATTCGACTTGAAACGTTACAACCCCTTGCATTTAAACAATTAATTCCAGTTTCACATTCACAGATTAATGTTTTATCACTCGAGGATGTTGATATAGGCGCCTTAAGTGAAGTTGAGCCGGATCTCTTAAGTGCTAGTATTCTTGATCAACAAGAACAGATCGATATTTTTTCTAAAAATCTATTACAAGATGTATCAAATATTGCTTCTGAATTAGAACAAAGTGTTGCTTTAGAAGTTCAAGATATTGGCGAAATAGTCAGCCAAATAAATGAAGAACTAAGCACAATCCCGATACCCGTTAATCAAGTTCACGCCAACCCAATTCAACAATCACAGTTAGATTTGCTTACTCCTGTCCCGGGCATAGTAGATAATCAACGTTCTTTGTCATCTGTATCTGTGGCTACTACAGCATCAACAGATGCAGAATTTCATGCTCTTAAAGGTAATTCTGACACTTTAGCAGGTGAAACACTTACTACAACGAGTCCACAAAAATTTGATTCGATAGAAAGTAATACAGATGAATTAAACAATTTTATAGCAAAATATTTATCAGAAGAAAGTAGCGCTAAAGTTAATACAAAAAATCAGGTCCTGAGTTCTGAAGTATTCCAGCAGAATATAAATGTAGCAAAATCTGAGAATAATGGGTTGAATGTACATAATTCAAATATTGTTGATACTTATAATGGCCTTAATACTGGATCTTTGATCAATCGACCTATTGAGGCACCTATTCCACTGTTTATTAAACAAGGTATTGCATCAAGTCAAATTCAACAAGGTGTTGATCAGTCTATAGAGCAAAATGTGAAGTGGTTAATTGGTAATAATGCTCAGAATGCTAAAATTAATGTCTTTCCCGAGTCTTTAGGCCAGGTGAATATTGCATTAAATCTAGAGGACTCTAACTTGAAATTAAACTTTATCGCGAGTAGCGCGGTTACAAAAGATTTAATTGAGGCGAGTTTTACTGCTTTAAAGAGCCAGCTTAGTGAAAGTGGTATAAATTTACAGGAAGTTAATGTCGAGACCCAATTTAGCAGCCAACCTAATCAAGACTCACAGTTTTCAAATTTTAAAGATGGTGAATCAAGTCAGTTCGATCATGGCAGTGCTACTGCGAGTGATCATGATGAAGAATTAGTATCGTTAGACTATGTCAATAAATCAACATCCAATTACATATTAGATGCGTATGTATAAATATTGATAACTTTTCCTTTCAATATCAACAGAACTTTGACGCTAAAGTAGTAGCTTTCCGTTCTAGTAGCCAATATATTGGCTTCCCCTCAATCCAGTATTATCTATGTAATTGATATATATAGGATTAATTTACTTTAAAAGTTGGCATGCAGGTTGCAATCAGTAATAAGAAATAACTATTTCTAATTACGAAGGTTTGCAAATGAAAAAAATTATTATTATCGCAGTTGGAGCGATTGTACTTCTTGGAGGTGGTGGGGGGGCTGCATGGTTCTTTCTAAAATCTCCAGAAGAGATTCCTGAAGACGAGATGATGGCAGAAGAGGAAATGGAACCAGAAGCCAAAGATGCTATTTATGAGGATATTCATCCTGCGTTCACTGTAAATTTCATTGATGGGTCAAGTAAAAGTTTCATGCAAGTGTATATGGTTGCAAAGTTTTACAGCATGGAAGCAAGAGATCAATTCAAGATGCATATACCTGTGGTTCGTAATAATTTGATCTTACTCATGTCTGGAAAAAACAGTGATGAATTATCCACTATAGAATCTAAAGAAATGCTCAGGAAGGATGCATTGATGACTGCACAAACCGTAATGCAGGAGTTATATGGTGAAAATTTAGTAGAAGATATTTATTTTACAAAGCTCGTAATGCAGTAGTAGTAAAGAAGAGATAGAGACTATGAGTGCAGAGCCAGAAGAAAGTGTAGAGGTTGAGCCAGATGATGGTTCAGATGTTGAGTCAGAAATAAGTGAAAATGCTACTGAATCTGAATCAGCGCAAACTTCACAGTCAACTGATGAGGGTGATGAAGAATGGGATGGTAAAGATAGACGTTCAGAGGATCGTCCATGGAGTGATACAGATAAAGAAAAACCACAAGAAGGCAATGGAGAGGTTCTTAGTGAAGAAGAACGAGATGCTTTATCTAATGATGTTGAGCAGTTAACTGACGAACAAGGTGTTGCAACCTATGATTTTTATTCACCAGCTCATATTAATAAATCTAGTTTACCTGCTTTATCTATCATTAATGAAAAGATTATTGAATTAATGACAGAGGATTTAACAAACTTTTTGCAAAGAGAAGTTGTAGTAACGACGGGCGATGTAGATATAACCAGATATGGAGACTTTATACACTCGTTACCAGTGTTAGTAGATACCAGCATTGTTAACGTAAGCAAAATAGATGCACAAACTCTTGTATGTATTGATGGTGCGTTGATAGAGATTGTTATGGATTCATACTTTGGGGGTGAAGGAAAGTTAAGTGAAGCAGGAGAAAAACAAGACTTTACTGGTACAGAACTTAATATAAGCAATAAAATGCTAGAAATTTTTCTCATGTCTAATAAAGCAGCATGGGAGAAAGTCGAACCATTAGATTTTGCATTCGTGCAACGAGAGCTGCAACCCAAATTAATTAATTTGCTGGAAGAAAGTCAACTCGTCGTAGTATGCCTATTCAAAGTATCACTAGATGAAGAAGCTAGTTATATAAGGATCGCTTATCCATATAAAGCATTAGAGCCAATTAAGAAAAGCTTACAATGCATAGTAAAAGAACGCAATGAAGAAGATGATGGCCAATGGAAAACACAATTCTTCAATAGTGTAAAACATGCCCCAATAGAACTAAATACAATTCTTGCAGAGTTTAACCTGACTGTGGACGAAGTGGTTAAGCTAAAAACAGGTGATGTGATTCCCTTCTCAATGCCTGAATCCGTAACAGTATATTCAAGTTCAACACCCATTTTTACAGGGAAAATAGGCTCAGTAAACGATGCTGTTGCGATTAGTATAAATTCATGGGTACGAGAAAAATAAGTAATAAATGTTATTAGGAATTCAATATGAGTGAAGATCAGACAAACAATAATGCTATTCAAAATCAGTCAGCTGATGCTTCTAATGCTGCAATATCTGGTTTGAATAATCTAGATGTTGTATTAAATATACCTGTTGATGTTTCACTTGAACTTGGTCGTGCAACCGTAGACTTACAGAGTTTAATTGAATTGAGTCAAGGTTCAGTTATTGAATTAAATCGCTTGGTTGATGAGCCTGTAGATGTATTAGTAAACGGAAAGCTTGTAGCTAAAGCGGAAGTGGTTGTAGTTGATAATAAGTTTGGCGCAAGAATAACGGATGTGGTAAGTCCTGAAAAGCGTGTAGAGAAGCTCAAAAATTAAAGTCATTCATGAGCATGCATGTAAAAATAAAGATTCTGTTTATGCACGTACTAGTGGTCTTATGTATGACGACTAATGTATATGGACAAGACCAAGAAAAACAACAATTTGTTGCAGAATTTGGCGGTCCTGCAATTAATTATGGGCAGATTATATCTGCAACTCTATTTGTTATTGCAATTATCGTTATTGTTTTATTTTTATTAAAAAAAACACGTTTAGCAGCACCTGTAAACCAAAATATATTAGATATTGTCCATAGTTTTTCGATTTCATCTAAGGAAAAACTCCTAATTGTAAGAGCAGGGCGTGATTATTTACTCTTAAGTTCGTCACCTTCAGGTATTAATAAAATTCATACCATAAATAAAGAAGATATAGATGAAAACCTGTCAGGAAATAGCCTCAGTAAAAATGAATTTTCAAATATACTTTTAAGTCTGGTGGGTAAAAATCGTCATGCTTAAACTCTTATTGCTATTCGTTGCATGGTTTTTGGCTCCTGATGTATTTGCACAATCAGGTCTACCAGCAATAACAGTAGAAACTACAGCAGATGGAAATCAGGCATATTCCTTAAGCTTGCAAGTTTTGGCATTAATGACGACATTAACATTATTGCCTGGTTTGCTACTAACAATGACATCATTCACACGCATAATTATTGTACTTGCAATATTAAGACAAGCTTTAGGTACTGCGCAAACGCCATCTAATCAAATTTTATTAGGTTTGGCGTTATTTATTACATTTTTTGTTATGACACCTGTGTTAACTGAAATATATGATCATTCTGTTACACCATATATGTCTGAAAGTATTGATGCTCAAACCGCTATTGATAACGCTGTTGTACCCATTAAAGAATTTATGATTGCACAAACACGCGAAACAGATATTTCATTATTTGCTGATCTTTCAGGTATAGAGACTATAAGTAAACCTGAAGACGTGTCTTTGAGTATTTTATTGCCAGCATTTATTACAAGTGAGTTAAAAACAGCCTTTCAAATTGGTTTTATCTTGTTTATACCGTTCTTAATTATTGATCTGGTTGTTGCAAGTGTACTTATGTCAATGGGTATGATGATGTTATCGCCCTTGATTATTTCTCTACCTTTTAAATTAATGTTATTTGTGTTGGTAGATGGATGGTCATTAGTGTTGGGTATGTTGGCCTCGAGTTTTTATATTAGTTAATTGGAATAACAATGACACCAGAAGCAACCCTCACTTTATTAAATAATGCGCTATGGATTACTGTAATCGTTGCAGCTCCCATCTTGATATCGGTTTTGGTGGTAGGTGTATTTATAGGGATGTTACAAGCTGCAACACAGATTAATGAAATGACTTTGAGTTTCATACCAAAATTAATCGTATTGTTTTTAACTTTGTTGTTTGCAGGACCATGGATGCTAAGTACATTGACTACCTATGTTACTAATTTGATTACAAATATCCCTACATTATTAATCTAGGTTAATACATTTCAATGCTTGTTCAAATTAATGAATTAATGTCCAGTGTTGGTGATTTTATTCTACCTTTTACACGAGTGGCTGCATTATTTTCTGTTGCACCAATATTGAGTAGTCCATTTTTGCAACTAAGAATTAAAGTTGCAATTGCTTCGGTAATTACTATATTCATGTTGCCATTATTAACAAGCACACAAGAAGTTATTCTGTTCTCAGCGAATGGTTTTATCCAAGTAGGTGTACAAGTTCTTATAGGCTTGTTAATGGGTTTCATGCTGAGGTTGGTCTTTTCAGCTTTAACTATTGCAGGTGAGAATATTGCTGTAACGATGGGTTTAGGTTTTGCTCAAATTACGGATCCAGTCAATGGTGTAACAGTGCCTATCGTTAGTCAATTTTTATCCATTTCGGCAACATTATTGTTTTTGGCTTTAGATGGTCATTTAGCCCTTTTGAATATGTTGTTTGATAGTTTTACCTATATTCCAATTGGTTATTCATTTCAACATCAAGATGCTTTGTGGGGTGTGGTGTCTTGGGCCAGCAATATGTTTTCAGGTGCATTGATGGTCGCAATTCCAGCGATTACAGCGTTATTGATAGCAAACTCTGCATTAGCATTAATGACTCGTGCTGCTCCTCAGTTAAACGTATTTTCAGTTGGATTTCCGATTACGATAATCTTGGGACTTGTTGTCATTGCGTTAACATTGCCAAGTATGGCTATTGTTTTTCAGACTTTATTAAACTCTGCATTTGAAAAAATGCCTCTTATTAGGTAACGGGAGGCTTGGATGTCAGATAAAACTCCACAACAAGATAAAACACAAGAGCCTACGCAAAAAAGGTTAGATGATTCTCGTAAAAAAGGTCAAGTACCCAGATCACGAGAATTAAACACTATGTTAGTAACTTTCATTGGCTCATGCGGGTTGATATTTTCAACAAATACAATTTCTGGAAGCTTGAATGAAATAATGCTGCATAATTTTCAGTTACCGATAACACATATGATGGATAAGAGCTTCATGCTTCCGCATTTTACAGAGAGTAGTTTAACGGCATTATTTGCTCTTGCACCATATTTGGCCTTGATGTTTGTGGTAGCACTATTTGGACCAATGATAATTGGTGGTATGTCATTTTCTGGTAAAGCAATGGCGTTTAAAGCAAGTAGGCTAAGTCCATTCTCTGGACTTAAACGAATGTTTGGCGTTCAAGGCCTGGTTGAATTATTAAAAGCTTTGCTAAAAGTTGGATTGATAGGGTTGATTGTCTATACACTTTTAAAAATATTTACTCCAGAAATATTAAATCTTGGTTTTGAATCAACACAGAATAGTATTTCACACTCCTATAAATTAATACTCTTAATATTCACTGTTGCTTCTGGTGGATTAATTATTGTGGCTTTGATTGATGCACCTTATCAGTTTTGGAATCATAACAAGCAATTACGCATGACTTTGCAAGAAGTGAAAGATGAATTCAAAGAGACAGAAGGTAATCCTGAAAATAAAGGACGTATGCGTAATTTGCAAAGAGAGTTTGCGCAAAAACGAATGATGGAGGGAGTGCCAGATGCTGATGTGATTATTACCAATCCAACTCATTTTGCAGTTGCACTTAAATATGATGCAGATAAATCCAAAGCACCATTAGTAGTTGCCAAAGGTGTAGATTTTATAGCAGAAAAAATAAAAGAAATTGGGTTAAAAAATGAGGTAAGTGTTTTTTGTGCTCCAGCATTAGCGAGAGCTGTGTACTACAGTACCGAAATTGACAAAGAAATACCTTATGGCTTATATGTATCAGTAGCTAAAGTGCTGGCATATGTATTCCAATTAAAAAATGCAATGCCTGGGAAATATCCTGATCCACCTGATGAATTTGAAATACCAAATGAATACAGGGTTGATTAGGTGAGAGGAAGATTACGTGGATAGTGCATTAAGTACATTTAAAGAATTTTCAAAAAATGGATTAGGTACTCCATTATTGCTAGTCATGATGTTTAGCATGATGATAGTGCCTTTGCCACCTTTTGCTCTAGATTTGGTTTTTACATTTAATATTGCCCTCGCGTTAATTATCATTCTAGTGAGTATCTATACACTTAGACCGCTAGATTTTGCAGTGTTTCCTACCGTGTTGCTCGTTGCAACCATGCTTCGCTTGGCGCTTAACGTTGCATCTACTCGCGTAGTACTAATAAATGGCCATACGGGTACTGGCGCAGCAGGTAATGTTATCGAATCGTTTGGTAATTTTGTCGTAGGTGGAAATTACGCTGTTGGTTTTGTCATATTTACAATTCTTGTGATTATTAACTTTGTCGTGGTCACAAAAGGTGCAGGCAGAGTATCTGAAGTAAGTGCGCGATTCACATTAGATGCAATGCCTGGTAAGCAAATGGCAATTGATGCTGATCTGAATTCAGGTTTGATCTCGCAAGAAGATGCATTACAAAGAAGGCAAGATATTTCTAATGAAGCAGACTTCTATGGGTCGATGGATGGTGCAAGTAAATTTGTGCGTGGTGATGCGATAGCAGGAATATTGATAATATTTATTAATATCATTGGTGGCCTGGTTATTGGTATGGCTCAACATGATCTAAGTTTTGCTGTAGCCACACAAAACTACTTATTGTTAACCATTGGAGATGGACTCGTTGCACAAATTCCATCTTTATTACTTTCTACTGCAACCGCAATTATTGTAACTCGTGTGTCTGCTTCACAAAATATGGGCGATACAGTTGTTAACCAGATATTCAAAGACAAACGAGTTTGGTATATAACTGCTTCAATTATTGGAGGCATGGGTCTTATTCCAGGTATGCCAAATTTCGTTTTCTTAACAATAGCCGGAATATGCTTATTTTTTGCAAGAATGACTTCCAATATGACTCAGGAGCAAGAGAACGATATTGAAGAAGCGAATGATGATGCACAAGCTGATATAGCACCTGAAGAAGCTGAGCTTAACTGGAGTGATATGCAAACTGTCGACGTCATTCGTTTAGAGGTTGGTTATCGGCTAATTTCGTTGGTTGATAAAGAACAGCAAGGTGAATTAATTGGGCGTATTAAAGGTGTGCGTAAAAAAGTTTCTCAAGATCTTGGATTTTTACTACAACCTGTGCATATCCGTGACAACCTAGACTTGCCGGCAAATAATTACCGTATTGTCATACAAGGGGTAACAGAAGGTGAGGGTGAAGTATTTACGGATCGTGAGTTGGCTATTAATCCTGGCAACGTAAGTGGAAAGATTGACGGTATAGCAACTAAAGATCCAGCTTTCGAGATGGAAGCGATCTGGATTGAGCCAGGGCAGCGTGATCAAGCACAAACTTTAGGATATACCGTTGTGGACCCAAGTACTGTGGTAGCAACACATCTCAGTAAAATTTTACGAGAGAGTGCTCATTATTTCTTAGGCTATGAAGAAGCAAAGCAATTACTTGATACTTTAGCGAATAAATCCCCTCAATTAGTCGAAGATTTGGTACCCAAAACTTTACCTATGAGTACGGTTGTGAAGGTAATGCAGAATTTATTACAAGAAGGTGTGCCGATAAAAGATATACGTACGATTGTTGAAACTTTGGCGGATGCGGCAAACACTAGCCAAAATGCTGACGCCTTAACCGCCATCGTCCGCATTGCTCTGCGTAGAGCTATTGTTCAGGAAATCAATGGGATGCGTAAAGATTTATCTGTTTTTACTCTTTCTCCGAAGTTGGAACAGTTATTGCAAAAGACTATACATGAAGGACCTGAAAACTATTTCGCTTTGGAGCCAACATTGGCAGAGAAGATGCAGGAATCAGTGCGTGATTTGGCACAACAACAAGAAGCGGTGGGTTTGCCACCTGTGCTTCTAGTAACAAGTGGTTTGAGAATAATGTTATCGAAACTATTTAAAACCAGTGTTAAAAATCTGCATATTTTGTCGTTTGATGAAATACCAGAATCAAAAAGGATCAATATAACAGCAAGTGTAGGCGAGCAGAATGATGCAGTACAACAGCTATCCGCTACGGTTGCTTAACTGGCTATGCATTTATTAGTTAGTTAAAAATACAGGATATTAAGATATGGATATGAAGAGGTTTAATGAAAAGAACATGCATACTGCTCTACAAAAAATACGTGAAGAGCTTGGTGATAATGCTGTAATTATATCTTCCAATCAGAATTCAACTGGAGTTGAAGTAGTGGCTGCTACGGATTATGAAGCCGTAGCAAATAGTGATGTTGTATCAAGTTCAAATGGGTATGAAAGTGAATCAATTTCTTTAGAAAATCCAGAAGAAAGTATTTTGCAAGCCATGCCATTAAAACAAGAATTTGATACATCTGCTATACAGCAAGAAATCAGTCAGCTGCGTGCAATTATTGAATCTCAAACAGAGCTAATAAGTTGGAGAAAGGTTATATCTCAAAATACATCCACTAGAAAGTTATTGCAAAAATTATCAATTAGTGGGTTTGGGTTTAATTTAAGTAAAAAGTTATTAGACATCGTCAAACAGATAAATGATTTTGATGAGTCATGGAATATCATTGAAAGTAGCTTGAGGGATGAAGTATCAACAACACAAAAAAATGTGATAGAAGAGGGTGGAATTGTTGCGCTTGTAGGCCCAACAGGTGTTGGTAAAACAACAACTATTGCAAAAATTGCTGCTCAATATGCCATGCAGCATGGCAATGAAGATATAGCGATCATCAGTACAGACCATTACCGAATCGGTGCGCATGATCAAATTAGTATTTATGGAAGTATTCTTAATGTTCCGGTCGTCACTGCCAATAATGAGTCTGAATTACAAAAAGCGCTCAATATCGTAAAAAACAAAAAGCTAGTACTTATTGATACAGCAGGTTTAAGTCAACGTGATCCACGCGTGAAAGACATTATGTTAACGCTAAATAAATTATCGAAAGAATTGATTACTTATTTAGTACTATCTGCTAACTCACAACTCTGTGTGCAGAAGGAAACCATTAATAATTTTATGTCAGGTGGTTTGAATGGTGTGATAATTAGTAAAACAGATGAAGCTACACAGATTGGAGGGGTATTGACAGCACTTATTGAGCAAAATCTACCTTTTGCTTATGAAACTACAGGTCAACGAGTGCCAGAAGATATTAATCGGCCAAATCAAGATGAAATAATAGCTAAAGCTTTTGACTATGGGGAGAGATTTGGAAGTATGGAGTCTCTACATTCAACAGAATTATATAGTGAGTTAGTGAAAAATGTTTGAACAGAAAAATTGCAGTGTTACACCTATAGATCAAGCATCTTCACTAAGGAATATGAATGCTATTG
>CAZFEP010000033.1:0-14065 GCA_964517365.1 uncultured Thiotrichales bacterium
GGAAGCGTTACTATGTAGCTCAGCATTAAATCCGGATTGTAGTTTGACAAGCGTTCCACTTAATTTATTCTGATGCGGCTTGCTCCAAAGATAAGCAACTTTTGGTCCATTGGTGGTAACGGGTATTCCGGGTTGATCTAGCCAAACGATATTTGATGCGTCGACATTTATGGGTCTTTCTCCATTATCAAAAGCTTTTTCAGTAGGAAGGACTAGGTATGGCCCTTCTTCAATTTCAATATAGGCAAGGTTGTTACTAGCATTGGCTGAAGTGATGTGCACTTCTCCAGCTGGCTGTGTCCAATAAGAACTGGTTGAAAGCCACATTTCTTCTGCACCTGGATCATCGTTATGAACAAGGCCACTAATAACAATACCTCGGTAGGTAACGTTGTGAATATGAGGTGGTGACGAGAATCCTTCTTTAAACTTTACAAGAAAACCAGACGACCCGGAGTCAGTGCGATCACCCCAGAGATTACCAGCCATAGGTCCTTTATTTCCTCTAGCTGGATTGAGTGGTCCCCACTTAACTTCTGCTGCTAAGACAACCTCGGTAGTTGATACCGTGTCAGATGCGAATAGAGCATTTGAATAGAAAGTAATGATGATCGCAATTAATAAAATATTTCTCATATACATGTAATTTTGGAAATGTAATTTTGCATTTATTTCATGATGTCCATTTTGGGTCATTAGAGGTCATTATAGTAAACATATTATTTTGTTGCATCACTCGCTCAATTGCTATTACCAATGATGCGGGTCAGGTATACTTAAGATAAGCAAGACTCATTAGTTGGTTACTAGGTCACTAGTTACTGATGAATCTTGATATGTCTGTGAGTAACATTATTGATTTATTTTTAACCTACATTGGCTGCATGGATTAAAACATTCTAACTTATGAAAAAGAGCATGATTATTGGAATTATTATTGGTGTGTTTGCTGCTGCGATATACTTTTTTGAAAAGGGTGAGAAAGACCCAAATATAGAGAATAACGAAGCGCCATCTCATGTTAAAGGCTGACCATAAACGCTATGCAACTCAAACACTTTTTGGATACGCTCCACACTTCACCTGATTCAATAGATTTTAAAGATACCATGGCTGTAATTGATGCCACATATCAATATTCACCCACAGCATTTAAAAATGGAGATCTTGTTAATCAGGCTGGAGAAAATGAAGGCTCTTGTAAACTGTTTGCCTTTGCTAAATTGAACAACCTTGATGAAGATAAAACACTCGCGTGTTTTGGTGCCTACTATCGTGAGGATGTACTAAAAAACCTGGATAGTGACAATCACCAGAATATTCGTAATTTCATGAAAACGGGTTGGACAGGTATCAAATTTGAGGGTGATGTCCTAATAAGTAAATAATGAAATTATTCTCAGAATCCTGTGAGCAGAATAAAGCACCTCTATTAGAAGTCTTACAAGAGGTATTTAATGACCGCAAGGCAGTGCTCGAAATTGGCAGTGGCTCAGGACAACATGCCGTTTATTTTGCCAAACATTTACAACATCTTACTTGGCAGCCTAGCGATCGTGCTGAAAACCTAGCCAGTATTCAAGCGTGGGCAGCTGAAGTGGCTCTTACCAATCTCCAACCACCTATTGAGTTGGATGTGCTCAATCAGCCTTGGAATGTGCAAACAGTAGATGCTGTTTTTACTGCAAATAGCCTGCATATCATGTCGTGGGATATGGTGGAGCAGTTTTTCATTGGATTAGAAAAAGTATTAGATACTTCTGGCAAATTATTGATATATGGGCCATTTTCTTATTCTGGAAAACATACTAGCCCCAGTAATGCCAGATTTGATCAATATCTTAAGCAACAGAACCCATTAAGTGGAGTGCGAGATTTTGATGATCTAGATCGCCTTGCGAGTCAGCGAGGGCTCACTTTCATAAAGGATTATCCTATGCCAGCCAACAATCGATGCTTGTTATGGGTGATGAACTAATGGCCAAGTTTGCCAAAGTTACCACTCATCAAGTCTTCTGATCCGAATATCACTAACCGTAAAATGTGACGCAGATCACATAGATAATACCCGTTCCCTGTTGGATCTCTTTGAGAGAGATGTTTTTTTAAACCTAAGCTTGGAGTTGGAAATGGAAGCGTTTTTAATTATTACATTACAAATTACAGTTGTCGGATTAACGTTAGTCGGTATGTGGCGTCTAATGAAGGATCGTGATGGTTATCATAATTCTGAATTAAAGCGGCATCATTAAATTTAAAGCCCTCCCTGAGTAAAAAAACCCGGCTTGACCGGGTTTTTTTATGCATGTTCATCTCTATTAATCTATGATGTTTGAAAGTTATTAATTTATTGAGGTCTTACGTGTCATATAAAGCTGTCGTTTTAGCTATTCATGGAATGGGTGATACTCCGGTTAACTATGCAGAGAATTTAGAGCAAAGGCTTGCAAGAAAAATAGGTAAGAAATGGACAAGCGTATATTTTGACTCTATTTACTACGCAGATATTTTCCAAAAGCATCAAAAAGATATATTTACCAGAATAAAAGCTAAAGATGATATTGACTGGTTAGGGTTAAGGCAGTTTCTTCTTTACGGCTTCTCGGATGCAGCAGGTTTTGAGCGAAGAGCAAACCAGCCTGATAGTCCTTATGAACAAGTACAAAACAGTATATTAGATGCCTTAGATCACGCATATGATGCAGCAGGGCCTGATGTAAAAATAGTGTTTGCTGCTCACTCTTTGGGGTGTCATGTTATTTCTAATTTTATATGGGATGCTCAATTAACGGAGGCCAAGCAAGGTGCATGGAGGTATGGAGGCTTTGAGGATTCTCCACCTCATTCTGATTTAGATAACTTTAGAAGGATGAAGAATTTAAAAAGTCTTTATTTTACAGGTTGTAATATTCCCATATTTCTTGCGGGTATACCGCATGGGAAAATTAAGGCTATTTCATCTCGCGGTAAAGGATATTCATTTAGCTGGAAAAACTATTTTGATCCTGATGATCCATTAGGGTGGCCCTTAAAAAATATATCGACCAGAAACGTTAAAGAAAGTTATAAATATGAAGTGAGTGAGGATATTGCAGTAAATGTTGGCAATGTTATAAACAGTTGGAACCCATTAAGTCATAATAACTACTGGTCTGACAATGATGTGCTAAACCCAATGGCAGAAGATATTAAGAAATTACTACTTTAATATTTATTGATAGTGCTTATGTAATTCTACAGCTATTTCTTTTCTGAAATTAAAATTAACGCGTTGATTAATCATGATTGCAAAAGGAGACCAATCGTTATTACGGTTAATGTAACCGGCATAAGTGCTTACATTATGTAATGTTCCAGTTTTAGCAAAAATATTGTCAGATTGTGCGGGCATTAAATATCGGTAGGGTGAAAATTTATCCAAAACCTCTATCAATTGGTTGGCCGTCATTCTGTTTTGTCGTGATAGACCGGCACCTTCAAGAATTTTATAGTCTGTCCAATTAAAATTATTCTTTATATATTCATTTACAACAGCTTGAGACTTGTTGATGTCTGCAGGAGCGCCAACTATTTCTGCCCCTAAAGATAAAAATAGCTGGTTAGCAATGAAATTATTAGAAAATTCCAGCATAGAACGGATAACATCTTTTAATGTTTTGCTATTTTGATGAGTGAAGAGTAATTCAGCCGTATCCGGTATTTTTCCACTTTGAAAGAATGAATCGGTTGGGATTTTTGATAAATTTAATTTTGCTTTTAATAATTCAGCAAAATACCTCGACCCATATTCAGCATTGCCCAAGTTTATTCTGTGAGTGCCAATATCAAGCCCTTTAGCTAACGTATTTGCTAGAGGTGTTAGAGGTGTTTGTGTTTCGCTGCTGCTTACTGTATCCAGATATACACGAACATTAATGGTATTAAAGTTTGCAGCCGTTGCACCTAATGAAGCATCATAAGGATTAAGAGAATTTCCCTGACCGTCAATGTTGATAGCTTTGCTAAAGTAACTGTTATCAACACTGATACCGTCTAGTTCACTAATGCCTGTCTGCATTATTTTTTTAACAATAATGTCGATTTCTTCTGAAACTAAATAAGGATCACCATAACCTTTCACCCACAAGCTATTAGTATCTTTGTCATGATAAAAGTCGGTTTTGAAACGATAATCACTTCCCCAGTGCTCAAGCGCAATAAGAGAGGTAAGTATTTTTATAGTAGAAGCAGGAATGTAAGGGTTTTCTGCGTTTCTACTATGCAAAATGTTTTTATTCTCATCTATTAGTAATAAGGATGATGAAGGCAGGTTGTTGAGTGTATCTAGTGAGCTCGGTGGGCTAGCAGCAAAACTGCTTAATGAATAAAGAGGTAACCATAACAAGCATAAAATAAAGCGAGTTAGCATGGTTGCATGACTCTTATTATGAATCTGGCACTGAATATGAAATTGACTCTGCCAGACTTATTGTAATAGGACGCCATTATAAGGCGCGTTCAAAACCTTCAAATTCAGGTTTGCCCAGATATACCGGCTTTACATCACCCACGTTAGCATGTGCTTTTCTGAATGCTTCAGATTTAGTCCAATCCTCAAAAGCTTGTTTGGATTCCCAAATTGAGTGGGATGCAAACAAGCTATATTCATCTGTTACCGGACCTTTGAGTAGATTAAATTGTTTGAACCCTGGCACCTGATCTAGAAAGCTTTCACGGTTTTTCCAAACTTCTAAAAAGTCATCTTCATTTCCTGGGATAATCTTGAAACGATTCATGGCAATAAACATTTTAATCTCCGAATGTCTTTAAATTTATACGTACAATATAATTTGATACTAATTTAATAATTTAGTTTCCATTAAACAAGTACTTCGTTATCCCATGTAAAACTCTCGTCCGATAACGCTTTAAAGCAGTAAATTACCGTAGAGACAAGTCCCCATGCTAATCCCAGTACGACACCAAAATCTAATAGGCCTTTCCACGGTTGTGGTAAGTATCGAAATGCGAATATAAAGACAAGAATCATTATGGTGAGGGTCCAGGTTGCAACCACTCGCTTTCGAGGTGCATGGAAGTAGGCCATGCAAAATAATGGAGCCAATAAGGTTTGAAGCCAGGTGGCATTTGCAAGCAGATATTTACAACGGGCTGCAAATCGAGGTGAAAATTGTTTTTGAAATCCTTTATATCCTTCACTATGAGCCATGAATATGGCCCAGCCAATCATTACCAGCCAGTGCATCCAGTTTAGTTGCATAGATAATGATTCAAAAGTATAGGCAGACAAGCGCCAACACGCAAAACACAGTAAGGAAAGTAAGCCAAAAATAGCCCACGTCACTGCAATAATTCCTGTATTGGTTGTATGTTTATTGTTCATATTAGTGCTTTATTATCTCACATATACAACATGCTAGATTTTTTGATGGATCATTGGCGTGCTTTTGTACAATAAAGTGATATGAATAGAGGTAGGGGATTGCTATTTAAGTTATCAAGTCTAGTACAAATTACTATCTTTCATTGTCTTATACGCATTTGATGTCTTTCAACAGATGTATCGCATAGATGTACTGTATATTCTTTCTAGACAAATTCAGCTGCTGCTGCTGCGGATGCCCAGGCCCATTGGAAATTGAATCCACCCAAGTGACCGGTTACATCAATAGCTTCGCCAATGAAAAATAAGCCCTCCTGTTGGTTGGCTTGCATGGTTTTGGATGAAAAGTTATCTGCATTTACACCACCTAGAGTTACTTCAGCAGTGCGGTAGCCTTCAGTATTGTTGGGTTTGATTTTCCATGCATGAAAACAGTCTGATATTTCTTGTAGTTGTTGATTAGAAAACTGATTGATTTGTTTATGGTTATATTCTTTATCATCAAACCATAACTCTATCAGCGTTTGAGCAATATTCTTTGCCATGAGTTCGGATAGAAGTGTTTTTAATTCTGCTTTAGGGCGCTGCGATCTTTTTTGAGTTAGATGTTCATATAAATTCATACTGGGTAATAAATTGATCGTGAGTGCGTCACCTTGGTTCCAATATGATGAGATCTGTAACATTGCAGGCCCACTAAGGCCACGATGAGTGAATAATAAATTTTCACTAAAGCTTATTTCGTTACAAGATGCGGTTACCTCTATAGAGCTTCCGCTAAGTTGAGATAATGCATCCAGAATTGGTTGGTTTAACGTGAAGGGAACCAGTCCTGCGCGTGTTGGAAGCACCTCTAAGTTAAATTGCTTGGCAACTTGGTATGCGAAACCTGTAGCACCCATTTTAGGAATGGATAAGCCACCGGTTGCAATGACTAATGATTGGCAGGTTGTAGTGCCAAGAGTGGTTTCAATTTTATAACCTTTATCTAATAACGTAATTTTTTCAATAGAGCAATGTGTATGAATTTTTACACCTGCTTCGTTACATTCTTTTACTAACATTTCCAAAATATCTTTTGATTTTTGATCACAAAAAAGTTGCCCCAAGGTTTTCTCATGATAAGGAATGTTATGTTTGTGAACTAGCGCTACGAAATCATGAGGTGTGAAGCGAGATAAGGCGGATTTGCAAAAGTTTTTGTTATGAGAGATAAAGTTATCAGGTTCACAGTAAATGTTCGTAAAGTTACAGCGACCACCACCTGACATGAGTATTTTTTTTCCTACTTTGTTCGCATGATCTACTAATAGTACAGATCGTTTGCGTTGCCCTGCACGAAAAGCGCACATGAGCCCAGCTGCTCCTGCACCAATGATTAGCACATCAGTTTCTTTAGGGAAGGCCACTATTTTAGAAAGATAAAACGATCATGGAAAAGGGTTTATTCTTCATTAAGATATAATGCACCCGATTCTAGTAAGCGAGCAAGTAGAAGAAAATTATCTTCTGTTTGTGGGAAACTGATTTTGGAAAATTCAATATTTTCACAGAGGCCTGTTATACATTCAATTTTGTCTTGGTTAGATTCGCAAGTTGTGTCAATGCATTTTCCATCAACGTATAAATGTACGTTTTCATCAAAAATTTGAAAGGCAAATCGCGAGCTTTCGTTTCTGAAGATACTATTTTCTGACTCGAGATACTTTTTTAATTTTTTGGTTTCAAAAGAACTTGTATTTTTCTTGATTGAAACATCTTCTGCTTCTTCATGATACTTTGGAGTTGTGATGTAACGACCAAACCAATCACTAATCAATGTTTGGTCTTCCATATAGTTGCTTAATATCTTTTTAATTTCATCAATAGTATTTCTGGAAATCTCACCAGTATTAATTTGAACGATGTCATCAGGATCTTGGTATCGTAAACTTTCACTTAGGTGCTCACTTATGTAATCAGAGTACTCCCGTACAATTTCACTGTGTGAGGGTGCTCGAAAACCCACTGAACAGGTAATGCAATGATCACCTTGTGCTACTCCGTTGTGCGCAAAACCTGGGGGAACATAAAGCATGTCACCCGGTTCGAGTATCCAAGATTCTTGAGCATTGAAGTTGCGTAGTATAGATACGGGTAGGTTTTCTACTAACTCGGAATCGTCACTACAGAGACCACCAATTTCCCATTTCCGTTTTCCCTCCGTTTGTACTAAAAAGACATCGTAGTTGTCAAAATGAGGGCCTACACCACCCCCATCACTTGCATAACTCATCATTAAATCGTCGATACGCCAACGTGGGATAAAGTTAAATTGCTGTAGAAATTTGGCGGCTTCCGGCATCCAATGATCTACAGCTTGTACTAATAAGGTCCAATGTGACTTCGGTAATGTTGTAAAAGCATCTTCATTAAAGGGCCCCTGTAATAACTCCCAATCATTTTCGTGTTGAATAATGATTCGGGATTCAACATCTTCTTCACAGGCTAGCCCAGCTAGAAGCTCTGCACTAACAGGTGACGCGATATCGGGTAGTGCGTTACGTAGTAATAGAGGTTTCTTTTGCCAGTAATCAGATAAGAACTCATCAATTGGAAAGTTACCGAGTGGAGATGCATACATGGTTGATAGTATAAATGGGCTTATGGTGGGTCTTTAAGCATTTCGATATGAGGAATACCATCTTCAAGATAGGTTTCCGATACTACTCTAAATCCAAAGTGTTCATAGTAGGGTGTTAAGTGCTCTTGTGCGCTAATCTTGATTTTATAATTAGGCCAAAGGTTAAATTTTTCTACAAGACATTTAGAAACTAACTCTGAGCCAATTCTTTTTCGACGGAATGGTGCTTTTACGATAAAACGACCCATGCTTACTTCAGGGTAACTTACATCCGGTGGTACTATGCGTGCATAGGCTACTAATTCTGAATTCATCATTGCTGTTATATGTATGGTTTCTGGATGATTATCTTTGTTATCGAGCTCAGCGTAAGGACAATTTTGTTCCACTACAAAAACATCTACTCTTAATTTAATAATCTCATAGAGTAAGGTATTGCTTAATTGTTGGAATGAATGACGCTGCCATTCGAGATTGTTCAACATTCGTTACATTTTAACTTTGTAGTGATATTTAATTATAAGTATAAAGCACAAACATAAAAAAACCCGCTTAGGCGTGTGCACTAAGCGGGTTGAAGCTATTAATGTGTAGTTAAGCTATTTCTTTTTAGCTTCTGCACGCTCTTTTGCTTGTTTTATTACGACTTCAGCTACATTCTTCGGGCAGGGTGAGTAATGAGAAAATTCCATAGAAAACTGTCCTCGCCCTGAGGTCATCGTACGTAAGTCACCAATATAGCCAAACATTTCTGATAATGGCACATCTGACTTAATACGGGTGCCGGTTACACCAGCATCTTGAGACTTGATCATTCCACGACGACGGTTTAAATCACCAATTACGTCACCCACATGATCTTCAGGTGTGAAAACATCCACCTTCATAATAGGTTCTAATAATTGAGGACCCGCCTTAGGGATGGATTGTCTGTAGCCAGATTTTGCAGCGAGTTCAAAGGCAATAGCAGATGAATCCACTGCGTGGAATGCGCCATCCATTAAGGTCACTTTCACATCCAGGCACGGGTATCCTGCTAACACACCAGTTTCCATCATGCTTTCAAAACCTTTTTGAACAGCAGGCCAGAATTCGCGTGGTACGTTACCCCCCGTTACTTTGGATTCAAACTCATAACCTGTACCGGCTTCAGCAGGTTCTATAACATAATCAATTTTACCAAACTGACCTGAACCACCTGATTGTTTCTTATGCGTGTAGCTATCTTCAATACGTTGCGTAATAGTTTCGCGGTAGGCAACTTGTGGTGCACCCGCTACCACTTCTACGCTGTGAGTACGCTTAAGAATATCGATCTTGATATCCAAGTGTAGTTCGCCCATTCCTTTTAGAATGGTTTCACCACTGTCTTCATCCGTGTGAACATGGAAAGAAGGATCTTCTGCAATCATTTTACCTAGTGCAACGCCCATTTTTTCTGAGGCCGCTTTATCTTTTGGCGAGATCGCCATAGAGATTACAGGATCAGGGAATACCATCGGTTCTAAGGTTGCCGGATTGTTAGGGTCGCATAGCGTATGTCCGGTTTGCACATTCTTCATGCCTAATACCGCAACAATGTCGCCTGCTTGCGCTGATTCTAGTTCTATTCGATCATCAGCATGCATTTCTACAATTCGACCGATTCGTTCAGTCTTACCGGTAAAGCTGTTCATCACCGTCATGCCTTTATCTAATCTACCCGAGTAAATGCGAATAAAGGTTAGGGCACCATAGCGGTCATCCATAATTTTGAAGGCTAATGCACGCAATGGTTTATCAGGATCTACTTCAGCCATCACACCTGTTTCGTTGCCTTCTAAATCCACTTCTGGTTGAGGGGGTACTTCTGTGGGGCCTGGAAGGTAATCAACAACAGCATCCAATATAAGTTGTACACCTTTGTTTTTAAAGGCTGAGCCACAGTATGTCGGGAAGAAGCTAAGTCCAATAGTGCCTTTACGAATACAGGCTTTTAAGGTTTCAATGCTGGGTTCTTCACCATCCAAATATTTTTCCATCGCATCGTCGTCTTCTTCTAATGCGAGTTCCACCATTTCTTCACGATATTGTTCCACTTTATCTTTCATGTCTTCAGGAACATCTTCTTCTTTATACTTCATAGGATCATCTGATCCGTCCCATATCCATGCTTTGCGGGTCATCAAATCAACCATGCCTACAAAGTTATCTTCAGTACCGATCGGTAGTGTCATCACTAATGGTTTTGCGCCTAATACATTTTTTATTTGGTCTACTACGCTATAGAAATCAGCACCCAAGCGATCAAGCTTATTCACGAAAATAATTCGCGCTACCTTTGATTCGTTTGCATAACGCCAGTTCGTCTCGGATTGGGGTTCTACGCCACCCGAGCCACAGAAAACTCCGATGCCTCCATCCAATACTTTTAATGAGCGGTACACTTCAATGGTGAAATCTACGTGTCCCGGGGTATCAATAATATTTAAGCGGTGATCTTTCCAGAAGGTGCTGGTAGCCGCTGATTGAATGGTAATGCCACGCTCACGTTCTTGATCCATGAAGTCAGTGGTAGCTTCGCCATCATGTACTTCACCAATTTTATGAATTTTTCCGGTAAGGCTGAGGATCCGTTCTGAAGTGGTGGTTTTCCCTGCATCCACGTGTGCGAAGATGCCAATGTTTCTGTAGTTAGATAGATCGCTCATTACCGTTGCCTTTGTGTAGTAAATTCAATATGTTATGAATATAATTTCATGTGTCTAATAAGGTGGCAAGTCTACTATATTGCGGGTAGATTGCCAGTGCATTGCAAGTGCATTACCAGTATATAGCTAGAATCTTGGTAGCCTTAGTTAACACAAATTTATTAATAAAATGCTTCTGAAGCACGAAAGGCGCGAATTCTGTCTTATCTATTACAATGCTTCAATAGAGCTGACGGGGTAAATAGCCAATTCATATGAACCAAGTACTATGAATATGCTGGATGTTATAAATTTAAGACCTATTCGAATACAGACAAGACCATGCCCCAATCTTATAAATCCAAACCCAATAGACCAAAGGCACGTGCCTCATTGGCTGATGCCATCAATATACCCGCCTGGCTTGAGAAAGATCGTCAGAATGATTGGCAGTCGAGAATTCAACGTGACCAGGAGATCAGTGTTCAAGTGGATACGGGTCAAGTAGATACAGTTCAATTAGATAAGGAGAGGGTGTTGCATTGGTGGTCCAGGATTCAGTCCAAAATCGATGAAGACAGCCCGGGGCAGGTGCTGACGTCCATCTTCAAACGAGTGAGCGGGATAGCCTTAATCATTGGTTTTATTGCAGGTATCGCATTGGCAGCCTCTTTGTTGCATTACGATGGTACGCAGCCCATTAATGTATTGGTGCTTTTGATTGTATTAATTCTGGTTCCTTTAATGTTGTTTTTGTTTTCACTACTTACACCCATCTTCAGCAGCAATAGTTTAATCAGCAGCTTGAATGTGGGTAACCAGCTTTTTGCATTCATGAAGAGAAAAAGTCCGATTCTGCAAGAGTTCTTCTCTAGTAGCCGTAGTGATCGTACTCGAGATACTTTATTGAGATGGAAATTATTGTTGTGTTCACAGCAGTTTGGTATCGCACTTGCGGTGGCAGCATTACTAACCTTATTAGCAAAAGTGAGTTTTAGTGACCTTGCCTTTGGATGGAGTACCACTTTAGATTTTGAGTCTTCTAATTTAACCCCTTGGATACATGCGCTTGCAACACCCTGGTCAGCATGGCTGCCAGAAGCTGTACCATCTCATCAGTTAATTGAGGAATCCAGATTCTATAGATTAGAAAATGGTGTAAGAGTATTGTCCGCAGAAGCCTTAACCGGTTGGTGGAAGTTTATTGCGATGTGTTTACTAGTGTATGGCGTAGGCTTTAGGGTATTAGCCGCGGGCTTTGCCAGTATTAATTACAAAAAGGCAACCGATGCATTGTTAATGCAACATTCTGAAGTAACCGCATTATTGGAACGCTTTAATGCACCAACCAAACTGCATGAAGCAGCACCTGTGGTGACAGCAGATAATAAGCCTGAAGAAGATGCACAAAACGAGGTAGTTAAATTTGATCATCAATCATTCGACCTGATCATTCTTTGGAATCGTGCACAGCCTTTTGATAAAAGTCTCCAACATGAAAAAATTATCGAACTAACAAGTGAAGACGCATTGCAACTTGATGGTAGTAATCTTGAATCGTTTGGAAAATCATTGGGTAAAAATCCTGTGGAGAAAATTCACATCATTACTAAAGCATGGGAACCACCGCTATTGGAGTTTCATGATCTGATTACCAAGTTAAGAGAATTATTTGGTTCTAATACTATTATCTCGATTCAGCCCATTGCAGCAGATCAGCATGCCCCCGATCCAGTGGATGTTGAAATATGGCGCCATAGTTTAGAAAAACTACAAGATTCTAAGGTGTACATATTATGACATCGGATATTACATCTACCATCACATCCACATTGATACCCAAGTTTGCAGTAGTAGGTCACCCCAACAAGGGCAAGAGCAGTATTGTTTCAACGTTGGTGGAATCGAGTGGAATTCAAATCTCAAATATTCCTGGCACAACGGTGGATAGCGAAGTTTATGCTATGCGTATTAAAGAGAATATTTTATATGAGTTGGTGGATACTCCAGGATTTCAACGACCTAGAAAAGTATTGGCTTGGTTGCAAGAAAATAGTAAGAGCGCAGAGGATCGTCCACAAACTGTGGCCAAATTTGTTGAAGCGCATAATCAAGATAAAAACTTTCATGATGAATGTGAGTTGTTAAAACCATTGCTAGAAGGTGCAGGTATTCTATATGTAGTGGATGGCTCCAAGCCTTATGGAATTGAATATGAAGCAGAGATGGAGATATTGCGCTGGACAGGTCGACCAAGAATGGCATTAATCAATTTGATTAGTGAGGGTGACTATGTAGATGAATGGCGTACCGCACTAGATCAGTATTTTGCCATTGTTAGGGTGTTTGATGCGATGCGTGCAGATGCCAGTAAACGAATAGGTTTGCTAAAAAGCTTTGCTGAATTAAATGAAGCATGGCAACCGTCTTTGCATAATGCAGTCAATATACTAGAAGCAGATCAAACGCAAAGACGTAAGCGATCTGCAAAAGCAATAGCGGGTTTACTAACCAGTGCTTTAACTGCCAAGCTTAGTAAAACGATTGCGGAAGGAGCGGAACCAGAGCCAATCATTGAAGCACTCACTGAAAAGCTAAAACAAAATTTACGTGAACTAGAACAGAAATCTCGCAAAGAGATCGAGTACATCTATCGGCATCAAAATATTGAACGTCAAGAAACCATGATGGAGTTTTTAGATCTTGATTTATTTTCATCTGAAACCTCGGAGTTGTTTGGCTTGTCTAAATCTCAAATTATTACCAGTGGTGCTGCATCCGGTGCTGTAGCAGGGTTAGGGGTGGATGTTATGCTGGGTGGTGCATCACTATTATTAGGTTCTGGTATCGGTGCATTCATTGGCGGCGTCTCGGCATTATTTGGCTCAGAAAAAATTGGCAAGATAAAAGTGTTAGGTAAAACCTTAACTGATAGAAATTTAAATGTAGGGCCAGTGAAGGATGTAAACCTTCCCTATATTTTACTCAGCCGTGCTCTCATGCATCATCAATTGGTTTCAGAACGTAATCATGCATTACGGGAAGCGCTCGTTATCGAAGTGGAGGGTGCACAGCATATATCTCAAAACATCCCTGATAATAGTAAAAAGCAGCTGGATAAAATATTTGCTGCAACACGACAACGTGGTTACGACGCGGGAGGGAAGTCTTTGCGAGAAAATATTGAAACCCTTCTGATAGCTAACGAAAGAATAAAGCACGTAATTGACTATTATCATAGAGATTCAAAGTCTAAGATATATTAATTACAAATATGTAATGTTCTAATAATAGAGGAATTATAATGGCAAAAGAAATATTCACCTTGCTAATCGTATTAACGTCGCATGATCAACTGGGTGATACAGGTGAAAAAACAGGATTTTGGTT
>CAZFEP010000033.1:14165-17554 GCA_964517365.1 uncultured Thiotrichales bacterium
TATTAACGTCGCATGATCAACTGGGTGATACAGGTGAAAAAACAGGATTTTGGTTAGAAGAGTTCACTACACCGTATTATATTTATTTAGATGCGGGTGCAAAAATTACATTAGCGTCACCAGATGGTGGCATGCCACCTATTGATCCAAGAAGTTTATCAAAAGAAGCACAGACCGATTCAACACGCAGATATTTAAGTGATGATGAAACTAACATTTCGCTTGCTAATACGATAAAGCTAAGCGAAGTGAATGCGGATGATTACGATGCGATATTTTATCCGGGTGGACATGGGCCGCTTTGGGATTTGGTAGATAACCCACACTCAATACAATTAATTGAAGCATTCTGGGCACAAGGTAAACCAGTATCGGCTGTATGTCATGCCCCGGCTGTATTGTTGAATGCAAAAGATAGTCATGGAGAATTTATTGTAAAAGGAAGAGAGGTTTCAGGTTTTACAAATAGTGAAGAAGGAGCGGTAGGTTTACTTGAGGTGGTACCCATGTTGCTGGAGGATGAATTGAAAGCTAGAGGTGCAAAATATTCTAAAGCTGATGATTTTCAAGAATATATACGTATTGATGGCAATCTTGTTACTGGCCAGAACCCTGCTTCAGCAAAAGGTGTGGCAGAAGCCGTTATTGACTTAATAAAACACAAATAAAATATCTAAATAAACGGTATGCGTTATAGCTAAGTATTTATCCACTATTGGCCCGTCTATTGGTCCGTCATTATTTTATGGAAGAAAAAGTGGGCTGTGGTTAGAGGTCTAGCCTCTTCGTAAATTGTAACGGTGGTGTATTTCTCGAGTAAAAAACTAGCAAGTGTCAAATAAGCAGCAGATGTGACAATAATTCTTGAGAATATATGTAAATAATTATTATAATCATTAACAACAATATTTATTCAGCTGTGTTGGGACATTAATGGAAAATACTAGCCTAAAGGATTGGCACGATCATCCAATGCCCATGTCTGAGGCCAAATCTGAAGCCAAATTACAGTCTAATCCTAAGCAACTATTAATTTCACAAGAAGAATTAAAACAAGTCCTTCTTTACGATCCTGATTTAGGTCTGTTTACATGGATTAAATCCACCAGTAAACGTATCAATATTGGAGATGTAGCAGGGAGTGACGCTAATGGCTCTACACTAATCGTAATTAACAAAAAGAAATATCAGGCGAACCGACTTGCATGGTTATACATGACCGGTGAATGGCCAGCTTTTGATGTTAAATATAAGAATGGAATGAAAGACGATATAAGGTGGAGTAACTTAATGATGGGGACACGCAAACGCTAACGTTGGGTAAGTGAAATATGAGTGAAGAAATTGAAAATCTAAATGAACTAGATACTGCAATCCTGAATAAACAAGGATGGCATTTCATTGTCAGCTACAAGTCAAAACAAGGTAGTAAAGGCTCAAATGCACATAATCATGCGCTTGAGAAAGCTGCATCAATTAAACGACCCACAGGTATACGAATGGTTGAGAAAAATGAACTCACAGAATTTGAAGTCTGGGAGTTTTGGAAGTGATCCCAAATGTTCCAAAGTGTGAGCACAGGAAATGCGAATAAATTAAGTCTTCTGATATGAGTGTTAACGAACCAAAGCGAACATAGAAAATATACCATCTTTGAAGAAAAGTGGAAAAACGAAATTGAGAACTATACGAAATTAAATATTTAAATAAAGGAAAGATTTATGAAATATATATATAAATACTTTTTGTTGATTTGTTTATTAATTTTCTGCAATACAGGGTTTGGGTTTTCAGACGGCAGCACCAGCAGTGTGGATGGGGACACGGATGAGAGTATACGCACCTTAATAGCTAACATACGCATAGCCACTAATCAGCAGGACATACCACTACTACTTAGTTATTTTACGGATGACTTCACTATGGTTACTCAACATTGTGGAAAGCCTGCTAAAGTTTTTGATAAAGATGGGGTAGTCGATATGCTGAACAAAGGCTACGGTGCGTTATCGGAATACGTAAAACAAACCAAAGTCATAAGCATTCAAGAAGAGAAGAATGGTTATTTAGCACGTTCTAGCACGATTGAGGTGAGCACAATAAAAGCCAACAATCGAGTCATCACAACGAAAGCTAATGAAAATGTCTATATTGTTGAGTCGAATGGTTTATTAAAGGCCAATAAGATCGATTCAATTGCAGTCTGTAGGTGAATGGGGAAATAAATAAGTTATGACCGCTTACGACCCAAAGCGGACATTGATATATTAAGTAAATAAATATAAGTGGGGATAAAATGAAAAATACAATTACGCTTTTTCTTGTAATTATTTTATGTGGCTGTGCAACAACAAAAATACAAGATACTCAAACACTAAAACAAGATGAAGGGGTGCTAGTTGTTGGTCTCGATACCAATTGGCAAGGTCACAAGAATCCTTTGTTAACCTCATTAGAGCTAGTATATAACGCTGTTGGTGATTCATCATTTAACTATAGGAAAATGAAGTTCAAGGGCGAGAAATATATATTGGTAGCAACTTTACCTTCTAAGGAATATTATTTTTATCAGATAAGTTTCGGTAATCACTATGCTTCATTAAAAGATGGTTCTAGGTTCAATATAAAGCCTGGAGAAATTACGTATATTGGTGAAGTAAGCATAAATATGGATTTAAAATTATTTTCAGTAAAGGGTGACATTATGGTAAATGATGAATGGGAAGATACATTAGGCTATCTCAAAGAAAACTACCCAAAAATTTTAGAAAATAGAGATGTAGAGAAATCAATAATAAGCATGGAAATTAAAAAATGACCGCTAACGACCCAAAGCGGACATTTTAGTATTTCATTAATAAAATAAAGCTATGATTAAGGATGACAAGCAAGCTTACTCAATTATTCGGATATATAGATTTATATCACTAATTCCGTTCTTGGTTTGGGTTTTTGCAATAGCATTTATTTATGACAAAAATATTTATTATGGAATTGAAAGTGATATCCCATATTTATTAATTCCAATAATCATTGGTACCTTAACAGTCTTATTCTGGGAAAATATAGCTGGCAAAAGGCTTACAGGATTGGTTAAAACATTCAAACCATGGATTAGAATTGTAATCTTACTGCATACATATGTCCCTTTGCTATTATATTTCCCACTTAAGCATGAATTAATCAGTGTTGAAATCTTTGCAATATCTTTATTGGTTATGTTTGGGTTAACTTTTATATTGACGTTCTTAGTCCAACATTTAAACGACTAGTGTATGACCGCTATTGGCCGAAAGCGGACATGCCATAAAATAATTAAATTTGGAAGCATCGACCAAGATTGTATGTATATTAACACTGTACAGGTGCAGGTAACGGAAACGCTTACA
>CAZFEP010000034.1:0-16808 GCA_964517365.1 uncultured Thiotrichales bacterium
CAGCATTATGAATGCTGTGCTCTAACCAGCTGAGCTACATAGCCATATTTGAATTTTTGGATGGCGGACCTTATAAAACACCAAGCCAAGTGTCAATTCTACCGAACTTAAGCCTAGAATTCACAGATCCAGATCTAGGTATTTAGGATAAATAAATCAATATTGGGGTAGTTTCCTAGCAAACCCGCTAAACATTGAATCTAAAATGAACAACATCACCTTCGGCCATTAGGTAGTCCTTGCCTTCAAGTCGCCATTTGCCGGCATCCTTGGCTCCTGATTCACCATTGCCATCAACATAATCTTGGTAGGCAACCACTTCGGCACGTATAAAACCTTTTTCAAAATCTGTATGAATTTTTCCTGCGCCTTGTGGAGCCGTAGCACCTTTTTCTACCGTCCAGGCTCTGGCTTCTTTTGGCCCTACTGTGAAAAATGTTTGCAAACCTAACAATTCATAACCTGCTCGTATAACACGATTCAAGCCTGGTTCTTTTAACCCTAATTCTGCTAGATACTCTTGTTGTTCATCTGCATCCAGCTGGGCAACCTCTGCTTCAATTTGTGCGCATACGGGTATCACTTGGATAGATCGCTTCAATGCAATTTCTTCAAGCTTTTTTAGATGTTCATTATTTTCAAAACCATCTTCCGCGACATTTGCTATATAAAAAGCGGGTTTACCGGTAATTAATTGCAACTCTCGAATAAGAGGCATCTGTTCTTTGCTTACGACATACGTAAAGGCAAGCTCTTCTTCTTCTAAATGTTCTTTTAGTTTTTTATATAAATCGAGCTGTGCAACGGCATCTTTGTTACCTGATTTTGCAACGCGTTCAACTCTGGCAATGGCTTTATCTACGGCTTCTAAATCTGACAATATTAGTTCGGTATAAATAGTTTCCAAATCAGACAATGGATCCACTTTTCCATCTACATGGATAATGTTTTCATCATCAAAACATCTCACTACATGCGCGATTGCATCCGTTTCACGTATATGCCCTAAAAACTGATTACCCAAACCTTCGCCTTTAGAAGCGCCCGCAACCAATCCTGCAATATCTACGAACTCCATCGTCGTCGGTATAATTTCTTGTGAACTTTCTATACTCGCAAGTTTGTCTAAACGAGCATCTGGCACCGGAACAATGCCTACATTAGGATCGATAGTGCAAAAGGGGTAATTCTCTGCAGCAATTTCTGTAGCAGTTAATGCATTAAATAACGTTGACTTGCCGACGTTTGGCAAACCTACTATTCCACATTTAAATCCCATATCTACTAATTACTCTAAATCTTTGTGTAATCTTTATTTGCTATGAAGTCGTCGCATAGCTGCTTCCAAATCACCTTCAAAACAATCATCCAAAATGTTCATTGAGTCGATAATTGCATTATCAACTGCAGCACGATCACTTTTACCTACTTGCTTAAGCACATAACCCACCACTTGATCTTTATGCCCAGGATGACCTACACCCAACCGTAATCGCCAAATATCTTTACTTAAGTGTGAGAAAATACTGCGCAATCCATTATGACCACCATGCCCTCCTGCCCATTTAATTTTTACCTCACCATTAGGCAAATCAATTTCATCATGAGCCACTAAAATTTGCTCGGGTGGGATTTTGTAAAAATCGCAAAAGGGTCGTAATGACTCACCACTATCGTTCATATAGGTTTGGGGTTTCAGTAACCAGATTTTTTGACCCTTATAAGAAAAATACGCAACCTCTGCTTTAAACTTTGTTTCTAGTTTAAATTTTACGTTTTCTCTAGCGGCGAGTGTATCCACAAACCAAAACCCGGCGTTATGCCGGGTTTGTTCATGCTTTTCGCCTGGATTTCCAAGACCGGCAATGAGACGTATGCCTTTATGTTTAGACATAGGTGTATTTGAACACTACGAAGAGTAATTTATGAATCATCTCCAGATGATTTTTCTTCACCTTCTGCTGCTGCATCGCCTTCTGCTGCTGCATCGCCTTCTGCAACTTCTTCACCTGCAACCGGTTCTTCTTCAACAGCACGTTTAACATGTATCGAAACGACAACGTGGTCATGATCTTCACCTTGCGCCAACTCAACAAGGGTAACGCCACCAGGTACTTTGATATCACTAAGATGTAATGAGTCATTTAATTTTAATTCAGCTACATCAACTTCAATGAATTCTGGCAAATCTTTTGGTAAGCATGAAACTTCAACTTCAACAATATTATGACTAGCTACACCACCATCTAGTTTTACACCAGTACACGTATCTTCGTTCAAGAAGTGCAACGGTACGTGAACATTAATGGCTACGTCTTCACGAACACGCAATAGATCCATATGCAAGATGGTTGGTTTGTATGGATGGCGTTGTAAATCACGCAAAATTGCGCGTTGCGATTTGCCGGCTACATCAACCGTTAGAATATGGGAGTAGATAGCTTCTTGATCGAGACTTTGCAAAAGCTTGTTATGATCAAACGTTATAGACACGGGCTCTTCCCCTCCACCATACATAATGGCGGGCACTTTACCCATATTTCGTAATCTTCTGCTAAAAGCTTTTCCTAGCTCTTGCTCGTTTCGTAACTCTGCATTTAACGTGAAATCAACACTCATACTTTTACTCCAAACTTTCTCTTATTCTCTGCTACTAAGCACTTGTTCGCCCATATACCTTAATCCATATACCTAATCCATATACAGGGTACTAACAGACTCCTCATTATTAATTCTACGCATTGACTCAGCAACCAGGCCTGAAACCTCCACCTGCCGGATTCGAGTGCAATGCATTGCTTCTTCGCGGAGCGGAATTGTATCAGTTACTACCAATTCATCCAGTACAGAATTCTCAATGTTTTCAATTGCCTTGCCAGAGAGCACAGGATGAGTGGCATAGGCCCTCACGCTTATAGCTCCATGCTTCTTCAGTGCCGTGGCTGCAGCACATAAGGTGCCCGCAGTATCCACTAAATCATCAATGATGTAGCAAGATTTACCTTCTACCTCACCGATAATATGCATCACTTCGGATTTATTCGCCTCAGGTCGACGTTTATCAATAATGGCGAGATCTGCGTCATCCAACCTTTTAGCTAGTGCTCTAGCGCGCACCACACCGCCAACGTCTGGCGACACCACAATTAAATTAGGGTCTTTGCGCTTATACACATCACCCAACAAAATAGGCGATGCATAAATATTATCTACGGGAATATCAAAAAAACCCTGAATTTGATCAGCATGCAGGTCTACGGTTAAGACGCGATCTGCACCGGCTACTTGCAGCAAGTTGGCTATGACTTTGGCAGAAATAGGCACACGGATCGAGCGAACGCGGCGATCTTGTCTTGAATAACCAAAATAAGGCATCACGGCGGTAATTCGTTCAGCAGAAGATCGTTTAAGCGCATCCACCATGATCAACAATTCCATGACATTGTCATTAGTTGGCATGCATGTAGGTTGCATGACAAAAACATCTTTGCCACGAACATTTTCTTGGATCTCAACCTGCACTTCACCATCACTAAATTGGCTAACGAGCGCTTTACCCATTGGAATATTTAAATCGTCACAAACATTTTGTGCCAACTTTGGATGAGCATTTCCAGAAAACACCATTAAATTTGTATCAGCAGGCAAGGATCTTTGGCGAAGCATAATCTTAAGGTCTTATGTAAATATACGTCTTTAGAAGGACGAAAAATTGGCTGGGCCGGCAGGATTCGAACCTGCGAATGCTGGGATCAAAACCCAGTGCCTTACCACTTGGCGACGGCCCAATTCTTTATGGTCTGTAACGACTCTTACTACAGACTATTATACTCACTTAACGAAATTACAGGTGATAGATTTAAACGTTTCGTTACGTAAGCGGTAAATTCTTTAGCACAACTTGCAGTTATTTCTTCCGCCTGCGGCTTAGATGCACAAGTAATAAACAATGCGCTTCCGGAACCGGTTAACCGAGCAGATGAAAACTTACTTAAATACTGAAAAGCGCGCTCTATCTCCGGATTTCGCCGCGCTAATGGCTCGAACACGTTTTGGGTGTCATCCAGATAAGAAGAACTATCACTGGAAAACGACCCCTCACTAACCTGCAAGAAGTCGCGTATTTTGATCGGCGCGCAGTTGCGTGTCAAATCGGGATCCGCAAACATCTGCTGGGTATTTAAATGTACTTTGGGGAATACCACAACACCCCATGGCTCATCCAAAGTAATAGGTGAAAGTATTTCGCCTATCCCTTCTACCCAACTGGCGTGGCCTCGCACAAAAATCGGCACATCCGAACCTAATTTTAGAGCCATCTGCTCAAGCTCTTGCTGCTCCAGGCGACAGCCCCAAATCTGATTTAATGCCAGTAGAGTTGTTGCTGCATCGGAGCTCCCGCCACCCAAGCCTGCACCTGTGGGGATTTTCTTATCTATCTGGATATCAATGCCTTGAAGCGCTAGTGATTTTGCTGACATCCATTGCTGCAACATCGAGGCCGCTTTAAAGCAAAGGTCTTGCTGTGGATCTATAGCTTGATTCGAATTTTTACAAACGATACTCGTGTCTGCTCGATTAGAAAAGGTTAACTCATCACATAGATCTATAAATTGAATTGCACTTTGCAATAAATGATAACCATCATCACGTTGCCCAACAATGTGCAAAAAAAGATTTAACTTTGCTGGAGCTGGCCATTTTTGCATAGCAAGATCAGTTAAATAAAAAATTTTAAATTATATTGAGAAAAATAATATTTCAATTTTCTTGGCCACTAAGCGTCCAACGATCAACTTTGATATTGGCATGCACAGTGGTATTAGAAATTTGAATTAAAGCAGGTAACACGAGGCTACCATCATGATAGCGTGAATATTTAATCGACCAACCCGCTTGGTCGAGCTGACTTAATCGCCCTTGTTCATTTAACACCAATGTATTGTGTGGTTGTTTAGGATCAGGCACTCCCAACAGCCAGTGGCGTAATCCATCTACTGGCAGAGCATAACCAAATAACTCCTGCATTAAGTTTTCAGCATTGTCCGCTTCAAAATGCTCACCTTTGGAAGTTTTCAACTGCACGTTGCCTTTCATACCAGAGATTACAGCGACCTTTCTGCCTAACGGGCCATGCAAGTCTATTACATAGTTACTTTGCAATTGATGCCATTGTACTCCGGCACGAAACCCTTGATTATTTGACTTACCCGCCACACGACCTTTTAACTTCCAGTTTGTAAGCCCTTGAATATTTGCCTGGTGAACTTTCCATGCAGTCTGCTTGGATACTTCAGAGCCTGGTGGTAACGTATGTTTCTCAACCGTGACACAGGCGGAGGTAGTGAATATAGCCACTAAAAAAATAACAATATTTAATCGTGCACGAAAGTAGGAACACTCTCGCAATGAGGGACACTTCATTATTGGAGTCTTTGCTTTAACTCTAATATGTATTCATCTTCAGGATAGCGTTCTATCATGTTACTCATGACCTTATTTGCTTCATCATATTTGCCCTGCGCCCATAAAAGCTCAACAAGATGACCTGCAATCTCAGCATCCTCCAAAATTCCGAATGCTTTTCGCAAATACGTTTCAGCTTCAGCAAAATTTCCCAATCTAAAATGCACCCAGCCCATGCTATCCATCACAGCAGGATCATCCGGACGGATCTCTAATGCTTTTGTTATGTAGCCCAACGCTTCATCAATACGTGTATTGTGATCTGCAAGCGTGTAACCAAGCGCATTTAATGCAGAGGCATTTTCTGGGTCTTCAGAAAGTATTAACTTAAGATCTGCTTCTAGTAAATCAATGCGATCAATCTCTTCTGCCATTAAGGCACGCGCATATAACAAATCACTATGACCAGGGAACTCTTGTAAGCCTTCACTATATAGATCCATGGCTGCAACATATAATTCCTCATCATGCAGCAACTGACCTTCTATTAAATACACTTCGATAATTGACTCAGGAGCGCTTAATCCACTGCGCAACTCTTTTAGATAGGTTTGTGACTTATCTATGCCATCTCGTTCTGCATAGATCGATGCAATCCTTGCTTTTGCATCAATGTAATATTCGCCTTGTTTAACTTTTTCAAATTCTGTAATCGCATCAGCATAATTCTTTTGCTCTTCATCCGTTCGGCCTATGTAGTAATGACTTTCATCAACACGTTGTTTGCGATCTACCAGACGTTTGAATTTAACTTTTGCTTTTGCAAACTCTTCTTCTTGCAGATATAACAATCCCAAGCGATAGATAAGTTCACCATCATTCGGATTAGCAATCAGCAGCACTTCAAATTCTTCAATCGCTTCATCGTAACGCTCTGCACCAATCAGCATGCGCGAATAAGCCGTACGCATTTCACGATTACCAGGCTTCTCTTCTATAATAATCTTCATTTCTGAAAGTGCTTGATCGGTCTCACCAAGATTCATTAATGCTTGTGCTCGCATCGCACGCGCTTCAATCAAATCAGGTTTAAAACCAAGAGCAAGTTCACTTTCATCTATTGTTCGCTGAAATTCTTGCGCCTGAAAAGCAAGGCTTGCCAACGTTAAATGACCATAAGGATTTTCGAAATTCTTGTTTACTAATATTTCGAGTAATTCAAGTGAAGATTCTGAGTCAGGCTCACGAGAGAGCACTGCGCCAATTATGCTATACCCTTTTGCAGGCGAGTCATCTGCGGCCATCATGATCTTTTCAAAATGAGGTACTGCGGCATCGATATTACCGCTACGTAACTCAAGCACACCTAAAATCTGACTAATCTCTAAATTCTCTCCCACCAGCTCTGACCAACGCGTTGCGGCTTCGATACCTGCTGGCCAATTTTTGGCGAACATCGCTATTCGCGTTGCACGCTCCGCGACAGAGGGGTCATCGGTCAGCTTTGCTGCATTCACATAATGTTCAAGTGCCAGATCTACCTCACCAAATTGCCCTGATAACTCTCCAACTAACACTTCATACATGAGCTCTGATTGAGCGTCATATTTTTCAGGATTTGGCTCACGAATTTTTATCGACCCATCAGAAGAGATGGCTCTACTTGACCCACCCTGCATGGATGTACAACTGACCAGGCTGAATACAAGCAATAGCACCACCAAAAATACCTTTGGTAGATAGGTGAACTGTGGAATTATTGCGTAGATCTTCAATATACTGTGTTGCGTAGTGGGTTCTTTTAGACTATACCTAATATTACTGTAGTTATCTGGGTAATGCATATGCATTTTGACTGATTTTACGGATACTTAGCCAGATTTTACAAACCGGTTCAAACTATTAAACTTTATCGATTCTATACGACTATAAATCATAAAAACCTCTAATTTTCATGCCCTTACTCACTCTAGGTATTAACCACACCACTGCTCCTGTAGACGTGCGTGAGCGCGTGGCGATTAATGACCAACACCTTGATGATGCACTTAAAAAACTAATCTCTGTCCCACATGTTGACGAAGCCGCAATAATTTCTACCTGTAACCGTACAGAATTATATTGCGAGGTAAATCGTGTCGATCAAGGCAAACAAGAAATTCTTGACTGGTTAAACAGCTTCCACAACTTAAGTGCTAGCGACACACAGCCATATATATATGACCACTTAGATGACTCAGTAGTTCGACATATTTTTCGGGTTGCCTGTGGACTAGATTCTATGGTCCTAGGTGAACCACAAATTTTAGGCCAACTTAAATCTGCATATCAAGAGGCTGTGCAAGCAGAAACCCTGGGAAGAAACTTAAATCAACTTTTTCAACGCTCTTTCAATGTGGCCAAGAAAGTGCGTACGAACACTGAGATCGGTGCTAACCCGGTGTCGGTTGCTTCAACCGCAGTATCTTTGTCAAAAAATATTTTTGGGGACTTTAAAAAACTTACCGCATTATTGATAGGCGCTGGCGAAACCATTGAACTGGCCGTAGAACACTTAAAAGGTTCTGGCGTTGGCAATATTATCGTAGCAAACCGTAGTGTTGAACGTGCACAAAGCGTTGCTGATAAAGTTGGAGGACGAGGCGTTGGCTTAAGTTATATTAGCGAAGCATTACCTCAATCAGATATTGTTATGACCGCCACAGCTAGCCCGTTACCTATTCTTGGAAAAGGCCTTGTCGAAAGTGCCATTAAACAACGCAAAAGAAAGCCTATCTTCATGGTTGACCTTGCAGTGCCCAGAGATATTGAACCTGAAGTAGCCAAACTATCTGATGTTTATCTTTATACTATTGATGATCTTCGTAATGTAATCGAAGTTAACATTTCATCTCGCCAGCAAGCAGCTGATGACGCTGAAACTATTATTGATCATGAAGTTCAAGAATATTTACAGTGGCTTAGGGGTCAGGGAATTGTTGACACGGTACGGGCCTACCGCAGCAAAGCTGAAATGCAACGCGATGAAGTACTAGAAAAAGCTAATAAAATGCTTATACAAGGCAAATCTACCGAGGAAGTTTTACAGTTTATTGCTCATACACTTACCAATAAACTCACTCACGGCCCTACTGAAGCACTGCGTACTGCAGGCAAGCAGGGTAAAAATGAATTAATTGATGCAGCACGAGTACTACTAGATATCCCCAATCATGAATGACCAATCATGAACAAACAGTATAAAATTATCCTACCGGCCTCTAATCGCGTTGCCGAAGATTTAATCTCACCACAATTCTATTAGCTTTAAAAAATTTGTTTCCTCCACTTGCGCTCTCAGTTCAGTAGAGCATATTTTTAAATAATTTTTTAAACCTTTTTTATAAACCCAGGTATTTGTAATGAAAGATTCTATCTTACTAAAACTTGAAAACATAAAAGAACGACACGAAGAAATTTCTGCCGAGCTTTCTGATCCTGATGTAATTAATAATCAAAATGAATTCACCAAACTTTCTAAAGAGTATGCAAATTTAAGCCCTATTGTTTCAAAATTTAACGAGCATTTACAAGCAGCAGAAGACTTGGAAACTGCACATGAAATGGCAAAAGATTCTGATAAAGAAATGAAAGCCATGGCTCAGGAAGAAATTAAAAGTGCAGAAAAAATATTAACGCAGCTGGAAATTGACCTACAAACATTATTACTACCCAAAGACCCTCATGACGAAAGCAATGTATTTTTAGAAATACGTGCAGGAACCGGTGGTGACGAAGCTGCAATTTTTGCAGGAGACCTGCATCGCATGTACACACGCTTTGCAGAAAGCAAAGGCTGGAATGTTGAAATTATGAATGAAAACGAGGGTGATCATGGTGGTTATAAAGAAATTATTGTAAAAATTATAGGCAAAGAAGTATTTTCTAATTTGAAATTTGAATCCGGCGCACATCGTGTGCAGCGGGTACCTGAAACAGAATCTCAAGGGCGTGTTCACACTTCTGCTGCAACGGTTGCTGTGATGCCAGAAGTTGACGAAGTGGGTGAAATTGCAATCGACACATCTGACCTGCGTATCGATACTTTTCGAGCATCCGGTGCAGGAGGACAACATGTTAACAAAACGGACTCTGCAATTCGTCTCACACACCTGCCTACGGGCGTTGTAGTGGAATGTCAGGATGAACGCTCCCAGCACAAAAACAAAGCTCGTGCCATGTCACTCTTAAGCGCAAAACTGCTTGATCAGGAACGACAAAAACAATTTGACGAACAGGCAGAAACTCGACGTAACCTTGTAGGCAGCGGTGATCGTTCTGAACGCATTCGCACCTATAATTTCCCACAAGGTCGTGTAACAGACCATAGAATAAACCTGACACTCTACAAATTGGATGACATGATGCAGGGCAATGTCGACCAAGTTATACAACCCTTACGCAGTGAGCATCAAGCGGACTTACTCGCAACCATGAGCGATCAGTAATACGCAAATGACGCTTAGAGAGGCAGTAGAACTTGCATATAGAACACTCACACCCATCAGTGAAAGCGCAAAACTTGATGCTCAACTACTACTTTGTAACGCGTGCCAATTTGAACAAACCAAAATAATTGCTCATCCAGACCAAGAGCTTAGCATTGAAGAATTCGAGAGATTCTCATCAAACTTACGTCGCAGAGCACAGGGTGAACCACTAGCTTATATAACAGGAACTAAAGAATTTTGGTCTCTGGATATCATGGTTAATGAGCATGTATTGATTCCGCGACCCGAAACAGAACTGTTAGTAGAGCTCACTCTTGAATCCATCTCGAACATAGAATCACCCTATATCTTGGAGCTAGGAACCGGCTCTGGAGCCATTGCCATCGCAATAGCCAAAGAAAGAAGTGACTGCAAAATTCTAGCAACCGATATTTCCTTACCCGCACTAACACTCGCAAAACTAAATGCTAGAAATCACCAAACCAATATCACCTTCATTCAAAGCGACTGGTATAAAAACGTGTCTAATAATGAAAACGGAAGAAAGTACCATGCGATTATTTCCAATCCTCCCTATATTAGTAGTCAGGATACGGCATTAGATCAATTTGTATATAAATATGAGCCCAAGCTCGCCCTAATAAGTGAAAAAAATGGACTGCATGACTTAAGTGAGGTCATTAAAACCGCTCCTAGTATGCTAAAAAAAAATGGTACCTTAATCGTTGAACATGGTTTTCAACAAGCACATTCTGTAAGTGAATTATTTATTAATGCAAATATCAATAATATCAAACTGCAAAAAGATTTAGCAGGAAACCCTCGTTGTACTATGGGAGACGTATAGCCCAGTTATTTGAAGCACCTGTTTTTTCAATTAATTTTTGTTAACTGGTTTTGAGTTCCATGCATTATCATTTGCTTAAATACTTAGCTAAACAACAAAAATAAAATTGACCTTTTTGAGTGTGATAAGCATCTTTTTATATCGATGCTAGTACTTCGATATCAATATAAAAGATGAACGACAGAGCCTTAATTACAAAAAATTACTTAGGACTAGTAATCAATTGTCTGGAAAAAGAAGGCTATGATTTCCAGGATTTTGAAATTTCATCCGAACGTGTGTACAGCTATACTAACGGACTGCCAGACCCCAAGCTCATCTTGTATGTATTTAGAGTCAGCTCGAAAATTGAAAAAAATTATGTAGTTGAAGACGATTCTTATTTTTTAAACATACTTAGTGATGATTTAAAATCAAGAACATTTGACTCACCCCTTATCTTATAAGCTTAGCTTCTATCTGCTTTATACGTGGCCAGTAGGTCAATATTAAAAGCTAAGCTTACAGGCCAAAATTCATAAAAGGCTTTATAGAAAAATAAAGAATTACTACTGCAATACCTATATAAAAAATTAGTTGCAGCGGGCTTGCCATCCAATCGCCCAACGAACCATTTTTAGACTGCTTACGCTCATTTTTTACTCTTGCTTGCCGCGCTATCTGATAGCTATCTATTAGCTGTTTTGCCTGCTCAAGTTGACCCTCATCTTGCAGCCAAATCGCAGGCATCGATATACCCCAGTTACCTGCGGGCGTTTCATAATGATCAATTTTATTTTCTGTCAGAAGCATCCGAATATCTTCAGCTTCATCTTCAGGTACATTTCTAAGTCTAAAAACCGGAACTGACATATGACTTTTTATTTTAACTTATTCTTGAGCAGATCATTAACCTGTTGTGGGTTCGCCTTACCCTTAGAAAGCTTCATAACTTGGCCTACAAAAAAACCAAACACCTTATCCTTACCTGATTTGTATTGCTCTACTTGACCAGGGTTATCATTCACAACTTGCTCCACTAGTGCTTCAATCTCACTGCTATCCGTAATTTGTTTTAAACCTCTGGATTCAATAATTGAATCAACATCACCCTCACCTGACCACATTGCCTGAAAGACTTCTTTTGCGATCTTGCTTGAGATGGTGTTGTCTTCTATACGTCCTAACAAACCTGCAAGCATTGAAGCACTAACTGGGCTAGCTCCAATTTCAAGATTTGCCTGGTGCAGTGCAGCACTTATCTCGCCCAACACCCAGTTTGCTGCCAATTTATATATTTTAGACGAAGAGTTTGGTGATACATTTGAACTGCTAACCACCTCTTCAAAAAATTCGGCAGTCTCTTTACTCATTGCAAGATTTTCAGAATCATAGTCACTTAAATCATAATCTTGTTTGAAGCGAGTAATTTTTTCAGCAGGCAGCTCGGGCAGTTGCGCTCTAAGCGCCTCAATAAATTCAGGTTCGATTATGACAGGCAACAAATCAGGATCAGGGAAGTATCGATAGTCATTCGCTTCTTCCTTAGAACGCATCGGACGCGTTTCATCTTTATTAGCATCATAAAGACGCGTCTCTTGAACAACCTTTCCACCCTCTTCCAACACATCAATTTGCCGTTCAATTTCATAGTGAATCGCACGTTCTACAAATCTAAATGAATTCAGGTTTTTAGTTTCCGTGCGTGTGCCAAATTCATCTTGGCCTTTGGGCCGCATAGAGACATTAGCATCACAACGAAATGAACCTTCCTGCATATTGCCATCAGAAATACCCAGGTAACGTACAATAGAGTGTATTTTCTTCATATATGCTACCGCTTCTTCCGCAGAGCGCATATCTGGCTCGGATACAATTTCAATCAACGGCGTGCCGCAGCGATTTAAATCAATACCCGTTGATTCTGGGAATTCTTCATGTAAAGATTTTCCTGCATCTTCTTCTAAGTGAGCGCGCGTAATACCAATAGTTTTTCGCTCACCATCACCGAGTACAATTTCCAAATGGCCATGCTCAACAATTGGAAATTCAAACTGACTAATTTGATAACCTTTAGGCGAATCAGGGTAAAAGTAATTTTTACGATCAAACACAGAACGTTCTGCAACATTTGCATCGACGGCTAAACCGAACATTGCTGCCATAGTCACCGCATCTTTATTAAGTACTGGCAATACTCCTGGAAGGCCCAGGTCAACGGAACATGCTTGAGTATTGGGATCTGCACCATATGCTGTAGAGGCACCAGAAAAGATCTTACTCTTGGTGGCTAATTGCACGTGAATCTCTAAGCCAATAACGGTTTCCCATTGCATAACTATTTAAATACCATTTTTTGCGAGCTTTATTTTGCTGGCCTTTTGTTTATTAGTTTCTTGTTCACTAGTTTATGCTCATAAATTCAGTTGATTCAAAACTCGTTCACTCAAAACCAAGCGGGGTTTTTTTATGCCAATCAGTATCCAATTGATACTGATGTGCAAAATTTAATAATTTCTCTTCTTCAAAATAATTTCCAATTAATTGCATGCCAACTGGCGAACCACTAGAAAACCCACAAGGCACAGACATGGCAGGCACGCCCGCTAAGTTGATGGAAATAGTGTAAATATCTGACAAGTACATGGTGACTGGATCCGCAACTTTTTCACCAATCTTAAATGCAGGCTCGGGTGTTGTGGGCCCTAAAATAACATCTACTTTTTCAAATGCTTTTTTAAAGTCATCACTAATTAAACGTCGAATCTGTTGAGCTTTTAAATAATAGGCATCGTAATAGCCTGCGGATAATACATAAGTACCTATCATGATGCGACGCTTGACTTCATCACCAAACCCTTCACTACGACTTCGATCATACAAGTCACGCAAGTCTTTTGGCTCTTCACAACGATACCCGAAACGAACTCCATCAAACCGAGATAAGTTAGAGGAACATTCTGCAGGGGCAATTACATAATAGGCAGGGATAGCTAATTTAGTATTAGGCAAGTTAATACTTCTTATTTCACAGCCTTGTTGCTCATACCACTTGATAGCTTCTTCAATAACAGTCTTAACTTCTGCACTTAATCCTTCACTGAAATACTCTTCGGGCACACCAATCACTTTGCCTTTTAATGAGCTATTTAATGAACCTGGCAATGAGTCTTTCAACAACTTTGTATATTCGGGCACAGGTTTATCTAAGCTGGTGGAATCTTTTTCATCAAACCCTGCCATGGCTTGCAACATATATGCACAATCTTCAGCAGATTTTCCAAACGGGCCGCCCTGATCCAAACTGGATGCATAGGCAATCATGCCAAAACGGGACACCCTTCCATAGGTTGGTTTCAAGCCGGTAATACCACATAGCGCAGCAGGCTGGCGAATCGAGCCACCCGTATCGGTGCCGGTCGCTAGAGGTGCAATGCGTGCCGCTACTGCTGCTGCAGAACCACCCGATGATCCACCAGGAACAAAATCTGTATTCCAGGGATTTTTTACTGGCCCGTAATAACTGCTTTCATTAGATGAACCCATTGCAAATTCATCCATGTTAGTTCTTCCAATGGTCACACACCCGGCCTGATCTAATTTTTCTACCACGGTTGCGTCATAGGGCGCATTAAAATTATCCAACATTTTTGAACCACAGCTTGTTTTCACACCCTCCATGCAAAAAATATCTTTATGCGCAATCGGCACACCTGTTAACAAACTATGCTTATTCTCTTTGATTAATTTATCTGCATGAGCGGCCTGAGAAAGTGCACGCTCATCAAGCTCAGTTACAAAAGCATTTAATTCATTAAATTTTTTCATGCGATCTACAAAACATTGAGTAAGCTCAACACTAGAGAAATCACCATTGCGTAAACCGCTTACGAGTTGTGCTACTGAAAGTTCGTACATGAAATTTTTTTAGTTGGAAAAATGTATTGGAAAATAGTGAAAGTTATTCGATCACCTTTGGTACCAAATAAAGTCCCTTCTCCGCAGATGGGGCAATAATTTGAAACTTTTCACGCTGATTGTCTTCGGTCACTTTATCTTCGCGTAAGCGCTGAGTAGCATCTAGCGGGTGAGCCATAGGCAAAACATCTTTGGTATCAACAGCATTCATTTGCTCTACCAAGCTAATAATACTGGACAAATCCGTGGCGTATTGTTCAACCTCATCTTGCTTAATTTGCAATCGCGCAAGATTGGCAATGTTTAGTACTTCTTCTGCTGAAATAGACATGACGATTTAATTTGATAAGGTAAAATTTGCTAAGTTTATATTTAATAGATTTGTTATGTATTTATTGTAGCGTGTCGACAAAAAAGAACACTATCTATATCGCTATCTTGCCGTAGTGTTGCATCAATTTAAATTAGCTATTATTTAGATCAATTCGGAATCAGGCAGCCTATTTCTCTTTCTCCATTATTGACCTTGTTAATGGCTCATTTTGTGGCCAATTTAATGGCTTGCCGAATATTTTAGCCACTGATAGAGTACCCTAACTCACGAATTTAACACCACAAATTATCCCATATGTTAAAACGCTTCCTCGGGGCCTTTTCCAACGACTTATCTATTGATTTAGGTACAGCCAACACGCTGATATATATGCGTGACAAAGGTATCGTCCTGAATGAACCTTCTGTAGTAGCCATTCGCAGAAATCCTGAAGGTGGTCAGCGCACCGTTGAAGCGGTAGGCGCATCGGCGAAGAGCATGTTAGGGCGCACCCCCACCAATATCGAAGCCATTCGCCCTCTTAAGGATGGAGTGATTGCTGATTTCACCACCTGTGAAAAAATGCTTCAGCATTTCATTAAAAAAGTACATGAAAGGCGTTATTTCAGACCCAGTCCTCGTGTACTGGTTTGCGTGCCCTGTGGCGCCACGCAAGTAGAACGCCGCGCAATTAGAGAGTCTGCCATGGGTGCGGGTGCCCGCAAGACGTATTTAATTGAAGAGCCCATTGCAGCTGCGATTGGCGCAGGTTTACCTATAGAAGAAGCACGTGGCTCAATGGTTTTAGATATTGGCGGTGGTACATCTGAAGTAGCCGTATTATCACTCAACGGAATCGTATATTCGTCTTCTGTGCGCATTGGCGGTGATAAATTTGATGATGCCATCATCAACTACATTCGTCGTAACTATGGTGTTTTAATTGGCGAATCAACGGCTGAACGCATCAAACATGAAATTGGAACGGCATATCCAGGCAAAGAGATGATGGAAATTGAGGTCAAAGGCCGAAACCTCTCGGAAGGTGTGCCCAAAAGCTTTTCACTCAACAGCAATGAGATTCTTGAATCGCTACAAGAACCACTTTATGGAATTATTAGTGCGGTTAAAACCGCGCTTGAGCAAACTCCACCTGAACTGGGCGCAGATGTTGCCGATCGAGGCATTGTGTTAACCGGTGGAGGCGCTTTACTTCGTGACCTAGATCGACTCATTATGGAAGAAACCGGAATCCCCGTCGTCATTGCCGATGACCCATTAACCTCCGTAGCACGTGGTGGTGGCCGAGCATTAGAGTTAATGGATGAGTTAGGCAACGAGCTACTTACCGTTGATACATAAATTCATATACACGTAGATCATTATTCGAAGATAAAACTTCAATCACTCTCGCTGACGTTCAAGCAAGTTATCAGTTATTATTACGCACTTGTTTTTGCGTAACATGTTTATCATGGAGACTTCGTTATAAAATCGCTGTTTGGCCTTGGGCCCTCCACTTCTGCAAAATTAGTCATGCTCATCATTGCATCGATCGTAATGATGACGGTAGACCATCACTTCCACCATTTGAGCAAAGTACGTAAAACCATAAGTGTTGTGGTCTATCCTATTGAGTACTTAGCCGGCATACCCGCCAAAGTATACAGCTGGGGAGCAGAGTCTTTATCAGGCCGAAACAAGTTACTGCGCAACAATGCCGAACTGCGTGCAGAACAAATTCGACTAGAGCTACGACTTCAAAGACTCGCCACCCTAGAGCAAGAAAATACTCGTCTGCGTGAAATGCTCACTTCAGCTAAATATTTTGAAAAAGAACGTATATTAATAGGTG
>CAZFEP010000035.1:0-1708 GCA_964517365.1 uncultured Thiotrichales bacterium
ACGAAGCACCCGCACGTGACCGACTAAATCATATGCTAACCAGCATTGATGATGTTACCAGTACAGGTGAAGCAACAAATGGTATCGAGGCTGTAGAAATGGTGCAGTCTATTCGCCCGGATGTAGTATTAATGGATATTCGCATGCCAGGAATGGATGGCTTGGAAGCGGCTCGTCACCTAACTGAAATGGATGAACCTCCAGCAATCATTTTTACAACCGCGTACAGCGAACATGCACTAGAAGCATTTGATACTTCCGCGGTAGGTTATCTGGTTAAACCGGTTCGACAAGAGAAGCTTGAGACTTCCATTGCGCGCGCAAAAAAGCTCACTAAAGCACAAATTGCAACCTTAAACCAAGAAACAGACAGTCACGGTCGTAGTCATATTTGTGCACGTATACGTGGTAATTTAGAACTGATACCGGTAGATGAAATTCTTTACTTCCAAGCAGATCAAAAGTACATAACCGTGCGCCATTTGGGTGGCGAAGTGCTGATAGAAGACGCTTTAAAAAATCTTGAAAATGAGTTTGAAAACAAACTTATACGCATTCACCGCAATGCATTAGTTAGCACTCATTACATTAGTGGCATGGAAAAAAATCAAGATGGTCGCTTTGTAGTGACTTTCCGTGAAATAGAAGATCGCCTTGAAATTAGTCGCAGGCATGTAGCCGAAGTGCGCAAATTTCTTAAGTCGCGCTAATAAAATATAGATTTTTTTATTACATCATTTTTACATACAGACTCTTTACTAAATAATCCGTGCACATACGAATCGCAACAAGAAAAAGTGCACTTGCACTATGGCAGGCTGAAGAAGTCTCACGTTTATTGCAACAAGCTCATGGTGACAACGTATCGGTTGAGTTAATTAAAATGACTACGATAGGTGACCAATTGCTAGAAGAGTCTCTTGCTACGCAAGGTGGTAAAGGTCTGTTCGTGAAAGAGTTGGAACGCGGCCTGCTAGATAAACATGCGGATATCGCCGTACACTCCATGAAAGATGTGCCAGTAGAGCTTCCACCATCATTACACTTGCCGGTTATTTTAGAACGTGCAAATCCATGCGATGCGTTTGTATCCAACACGTATGATGATTTAGAAGCGCTACCGGATAAAGCTGTTTTAGGTACCTCGAGCGCACGGCGTGCTTGTCAAATAATGGCAGCTTACCCGCATTTGGAAATTAAATTATTACGTGGCAACGTGAATACACGCTTGGCTAAATTAGATAATGGTGATTACGATGCCATCATTCTTGCCGTCGCAGGACTTCAACGACTTGGATTTAATGACAGAATTCGATCACAACTCTCCACCGAAGCATCCCTTCCGGCAGTAGGTCAAGGTGCGATTGGAATAGAGTGTCGTGAAAATGATGCAGATATAGAAGCTATGATTGCACCCTTAAATCATGCTGAAACTAATATATGTGTAACTGCAGAACGAGCGATTACCCAAAGTCTAGAAGGTGGCTGTCAATTACCTATTGCCGGTTTTGCCCAACTCAAAAATAATGAGTTATATTTACGTTCTTTAGTCGGCATGCCGGATGGTAGTCAACTTTGTCGCAGTGAAGCACGCGGCCCAGAAACGGATCCGGTTGCACTTGGGAAGAATGTTGCTACAGAACTAGTCAAATTAGGGGCAGACAAGATCCTTGCTGCTTGCTTATAAATTTCAGCGGTACTTACTAGT
>CAZFEP010000035.1:1808-16628 GCA_964517365.1 uncultured Thiotrichales bacterium
AATTTTCAACGTTAAAATCCGAAATACAAATATCTTAGAAGCTCTATCCAAATATTTACCACTTTATACTACCTAGTCTCAAATTTTATTGCGTGGTTTAAGGGTGCATCATCAAAGAGGGTTTGACAGTTATATTTTGACTGAGGTTAAATAATTCATGTCATCAGAAAAATCACTCGCAGGCAAAACAATCGTTGTTACTCGGCCACTAACACAAGCTCAAAATATTCTTGAACAATTAGAAACGCGACTAGCAAAAGTGATTCACTTTCCCGTAATCACTATCTGTGAGGCAGAAAATATGGCATCCGCCAAACAAAACCTCAATAATCTTGATAACTACTCGATAATCATATTTATCAGTGCAAATGCCGTTCACTTCGCGATGAGCACTGCGCAAGAATTAGGCATAAATTTTAAACAATCAAAACTGGCGGCTGTAGGTCCCGCTACAAAAGCCGCGGTAGAAGGTTATGGTTATAAGATTGATGTCGTACCGTCTGCGGGATTTACGAGTGAAGCATTACTAAATGACCCTATATTACAAAATATTTCTAAAGAAAATATCTTGATCGTGCGTGGTCATGGTGGACGCGAGCATTTGCGTGACACACTCCAAGCAAGGGGAGCTCAAGTTACCTACGCTGAAGTATACCAGCGCCAATTGCCTAGCCATCGTAATAACATTAATTTAAGCAAGCTTTCTCAACATAACACTACCATTCTTTTATACAGTGTAGAGTCAGCACAAAATTTATGGTCACTCTGCACACCAGAAGAACGCTCATGGTTACAGAAATTAACATTTATTGTAGGTAGCTCAAGGATTGCTGCAGCAACTATCCAAGCGGGGTTCGCAAAAAATCCTATAATAGCGGAAAATCCTAGTGATGGTGGCATGCTAATGGCACTCGATGCCTTGGAGTAAGCTCTCGGAATAAGCCCTAAAATAAGCAATAAGATAAGCTTGGGAATTATCTTGAAATTAAGTCTGGGACTATACCTGGAATCAACATTAGAAATGAAACAGAAGCCTCACTATCAAGGCTATAATAATAAAGTACACTTGAGAGACGAACATGTCAGATAATATGAAACCTTCAACTGCTAATCCTCCTGCTTCAAATACTGCCACGAAATCAAGTGGTGGTGGTTTTTTAATAGGCTTAATCGCTTTACTTGCACTAGCGCTCTCGGGTGCAGGCATTGCGTTTGGTTACAAAGCTTGGCAAGAGCTAGGTACACGCCTTGATCAAGCCGCTGTAGATCGGCAATCTATCTCACATGAAGTAGCTACTATTGACGAAGGCATTAAATTACAGAATTTCAAAAAGCAGATTGAAAAAAATGTAGATTCTATTAACCAAACTGTCGATGAGCTTTCTAGTAAATTAGAAAACCAAGCCAAGACACAAAAAGATATTGAGTTAGCCGCTCAAGAAACTCTGCAACATGTAAATCGTAGTCAGCTAGGTTGGGGGTTAAAAGAAACTGAACATGTATTGCGCATGGCCAACCATCGTTTGCGTATTGAAAGAGATGTACCCGGCACCATAACCGCATTAAAAGCAGCTAGCAGTAGGCTGCATGAACTAAATGATCCTCGTTTATTACCAATACGTGAATCCGTATCTAAGCAAGTTGGTAAATTGAAAAACTTTCCATATCCAGACTGGGTTGATATCAACATACAAATTGACAATATTCTTGCTGGCTTAAAGGAATCTATTATTAAAAATGCTAAAGACAAGCAAAAAGTAAATGCTGCCAAAGAAGTCAATAATCAAAACGATGAGGAGCGAACCGGTTGGGAGAAACTAGTAGATGGTGTAAAAGACTCTATCAATGATTCAATAAAGGTTACTAGAGATGAGCAAAAATTAAAAATGTTCATTAATGAACAGGAGAGTCTGCAAGCTTATGAATTTATTCGCATCAAACTTCTAGGTGCGAAGTATGCAGTAGCTAGCCGTGATGATAATGCATACCACCAAGAGCTTGAAGCTGCATTATCATGGCTTGAATCTACTGATACATTAAACACCAAAAAAGTAATTATCGAAGAATTGACTGTACTCAACAATATCAATCTTGAACCTGAACTACCCGATATTACTGCAGCTAATAGCTTACTTCTTGAAACCATGGAAACAATTAATAACCATTAATTAGGTAAAAACAAATGATTCGCGCGTTACTAGTATTTATATTCTTTCTTATCGTTTTCTCTGCAGTAGTCTTCATGACAATGCAAGCCCCAGGTTTTGCAAGTTTTACTTATGGAGAAACTACCTATGAATTACCGCTAGTTGAGTTTGTTATTGGCTTATTTATATTTTTTACGGTGTTTTATATCATCTTGCGCTTATTGGCTTTGCTTTTCAGTGCACCCAAACGCATTCAGTCTGTAATGGAAAACCGTCGTCAGAAAAAAGCATTAGGATGCACTCAAAAAGGCTTAACCAAGTTCACACAAGGTGACTGGGCACAGTCTGAAAAGCTCTTAATCAGTGGGGCGAATCACTCTGATGCTGCAATGGTTAACTATACCTGGGCAGCACGTGCCGCACATATGCGTGGTAATTACACTGAACGTGATGCTCACTTATCTGAAGCAAAACTTAAAAATCCAACTGAACAACCCGCCCTTGATGTGTTGCGTGCTGAATTTCTACTTGACCAAAAAATGCCTGAGCAGGCCTTAGCAAGCCTTAGCGAACATGAAGATGAGATGCATTCTAATCCTAAAATTACCTCTTTATTTGCAAACGCATATGAACAGATGGGTAATTGGAATAAGTTAGCAGATATTATCCCACTATTAAAAAGCAGCAAAAATATCAGTCAGCAAACCTTCAGCGATATTGAAAATAAAACCATACAAGGTCTATTGGACAGCAGCCACAACGCATCTAATGTTGATGAAATTGGAACAAAATATAGAGACAGTATATTAAATAACGAAATATTGACGCTTAATTATGTTTCAGCATTGCAACAACAAGGCAAACATGAGCTAGCGGAGAGTATTACTACTGATGCAATAAACAATAATTGGAGTTCAAAATTAGTACGTCAATACGGCTTAATAAATTTTAAAGATCCTAGTCAGGCACTTAATAAAGCTGAAAAATGGGTGAATCAACATACAAATGATGAGTATCTCTACTTAACCTTAGGACGCATTTGTAATAAGGCACAGCTCTGGGGGAAAGCAAAAGCGTATTTTGAGTCAAGCTTATCGCGTAAACCTCTCGCAGAAACCTACTCAGAGCTTGCGGCCTTACATGAACAACTTGATGAGATGGAAGATGCACATAAATGTGCGAAAAAAGGTTTGAAGTTAGCTACTCGACGCAACATGTAAACCTTTCAGCCCAACCAGGTCAAAAAATTATTTATCGAGCAAAAACAAACAATCTCACAGATTAGCTTGTATATTGCTTAAAGCTTAAGTATTTTGGGGTTATTATTTTTCATTAAACCAAAAACTGTAAAGCCTCAATCAAACAAATGGTCATCCGTATACTCATTGCAACTGTGGTGCTTTTTTCTGTATGGCTACTGTTATCAGGTCATTTTGGTTTATTACTACTTTCTCTAGGCCTACTCAGTAGTATTTTTGTTGCATGGGTGTCTGAAAAACTTGGATTATTCAATAGCGACTACACAACGTTAAAGCTTAACTCTAAATTACCAAAATTTTTACCTTGGTTTTTTATAGAAGTTATTAAATCCAATATTGATGTGAGCTTCAGAATATTACATCCCAAATTACCGATTGAACCAAATATTATAACCCTCGATGTGTCCCACCATAGCGATGTAGCAACAGCTGTTTATGCTAACTGTATTACTCTGACTCCAGGCACTTATAGCTTAGACCTTAATGCAGACAACATCGTAGTTCACTCATTAACTAGGGCGTTGGCTGAAGATCTAAAAACTGGCGCAATGAGTAAACGAATTTCTGCCCTTGAAAGTAAGCCATCATCTAAGTTGTCATCTGGCTCGACTTCACACTCCGCCAAGTAAAATAATGTTCATAGCAACAACATTAGCCACCCTTGTTGTCATGTTGATCATTTTGTTACGCGCTGCATTAGGGCCTACTGTCTTTGACCGAATCTTAGCTATTAATACTTTTGGTACGGCAACTGTCTTATTAATTGCATTATTAGGATTTTTGACAGGCCGACCTGACTTTTTAGATATCGCTTTGCTATATGCGTTAATCAATTTTATTTCTACAGTTGCAGTATTAAAACTGTTTCGTTATGGAAGCTTAGGTGAAGCGCCTAAAGATTAAACCAAAGAGTACTCTATGCTTTTTATAAATGTTATAGGATGGATATTATTAATATTGGGCAGTTTTTTTTGCCTAGTGGGCTCAATAGGCTTAATACGGCTGCCTGACTTTTACGCTAGAGTGCATGCTGCAAGTATATTGGACAGTTTAGGTGCCATCCTTATTCTTCTAGGCATGATAACTCAAACACAAGACCCAATAGTGATCATCAAGCTTCTCTTTATTTTATTTTTTATGATGCTAACCGGGCCAACAGCTGTACATGCCTTGGCAAGAGCAGCGAGTTTATCTGAGAAGGAATCCTAATAAATACCTGTATTTAGGTTTATTAAAAGCACTATGGATATCCAAACCATCATCAATATTTCTTTACTAACACTGTTAGTAGTAACAGCTGTTATTATACTTCGCTTGCAAAGCTTACTAGCTGTAGTGCTGTTAAGTGGTATATACAGTTTATTAAGCGCTGGGTTTTTTGTAACTTTAGATGCAGTAGACGTTGCTTTTACAGAAGCCGCTGTCGGTGCAGGTTTAACGACTGTTTTGTTACTAGGTGCACTTGCCATTACCGGTAGAAAGGTTGCTGTTACCCGACATAGTAAACTATTGCCTATAGCAGTAACCACTATAACTGCCGCAGCTTTAATTTATGGCACATTAGATATGCCAAAGTTTTCTGACCCAGAAGCTCCTATTCATACTCATGTGGCGCCACGATACATTGAAAAGAGTGGTGAAGAAATTGGAATCCCTAATATCGTTACTTCTGTTCTTGCAAGTTACCGAGGGTATGACACATTAGGGGAGGTAACCGTAGTATTTACAGCAGCAATAGGTGTAATGCTACTACTTGGTGGATCTCGAAAAATCAAAAATTCAAATCTTGAAGATAAGCTAGATAAAGATGCGTAAAAAAAGAAGTCTTATTTTACGTGAAGCTTGCAACCTGATTGTGCCAGCTGTCTTGCTGTATGCTTTCTATGTTCAGTTCCATGGTGACTATGGTCCTGGTGGTGGTTTTCAAGCTGGTGTTATTTTTGCTGCAGCAGTCATACTTTATGCACTTGTTTATGGCAGAAAAAAAACGCAAAAAATATTTCCAACCAATATTGTTCGGTACTTTGTGTCTATTGGTCTTCTACTTTATGCAGGAGTAGGTGTAGCCACAATATTTATGGGAGGGAACTATCTTGATTATGATGTTCTAGCGCATGACCCTATACATGGTCAACATTTAGGCATTTTTCTTATTGAATTAGGTGTGGGCATTACTGTTGCAGCAGTAATGATTATTATTTTCTATATGTTGGATGAATACACAGAATAATCTATGTTTGCAGACTATTATAATTACTGGGTTGCCATCATATTAATGATGCTAGGTTTTTATATTGTTATTTCTGATGCAAATTTAATTAAAAAAATAATTGGCTTAAGTATTTTTCAAACTTCTGTTTTCATCTTATTTATTTCAATGAGCAAAGTGGAAGGTGGGACTGCTCCAATATTAGAACAAGGCATAAAGGTCTATAGCAACCCCCTACCTCATGTGCTTATTCTAACTGCGATTGTTGTAGGAGTTGCTACAACCGCTCTAGGCCTTGCAATCATTGCACGCATACATAGCGAATACGGCACAATAGATGAAAACATAATTCATGAACAAGACGAAAAGGATGATGAAGTCGAGGCTGATACCTAGTGCTAAGTGGCCATCTTGCAGTTTTACAAGTTATTGTACCGCTAATTGCTGCACCTCTATGTGCACTACTCCCTTCAGCTCGCACGGATAACTCTTTAAGTAACTATATTGCCTGGATCCTTGCAACCCTTGTAAGTATTTCAACTTTTATTATTGCAATACTGCTTGCACTAAAAGTATCAGAACAAGGTGTAATCAGTTACCACCTTGGAGGCTGGGCACCGCCTTGGGGAATCGAATATCGAATTGATCATTTAAGTGCTTATGTCCTGCTAATTGTTTCTGGCATGGCAACCATCACTATGCTTGCTGCACGCAAAAGCATTGAACAAGAAATAGCTCCTGAAAAAATAAGCTTGTTTTACGCTGCATTTTTACTTTGTTTAACTGGTCTGCTAGGTATCGTTGCTACCGCTGATGCATTTAATATATTTGTTTTCTTAGAAGTAAGCTCGTTGTCTTCATATGTTTTAATTGCACTGGGAAACAATCGAAAATCTCTAACCGCCTCATACCAGTACTTAATCATGGGCACCATTGGCGCAACCTTTATATTAATCGGTGTTGGCCTGTTGTACATGCTTACAGGGACCTTAAATATTGTTGACTTGCAACAAAGAATTCCTGACTTGCTTGACTCTAGAACACTGCATGCTGCATTTGCATTCTTTACTGTTGGCATCTCACTAAAATTAGCACTGCTGCCATTACATTTATGGCTGCCAAATGCCTATGCATATGCACCTTCCATGATCACAGTTTTTCTATCTGCAACAGCAACGAAAGTATCACTCTATGTTTTATTCAGATTCTTCTTTGGCTTGTTTTCTAATGAAATAACATTTGAAGCATTTCATCTAGATAAGATATTACTACCTCTCTCTGCACTTGCTATTTTGATTGCATCTTTTGTTGCTATATTTCAAGAAAATATTAAAAGAATGTTGGCTTATTCTAGTATTGCACAAATAGGTTATATGACGCTTGGAATTAGTTTAGCCACAAAAAGTGGCAGCATCGCAGGCATGCTCCATATGTTCAATCATGCAATCATAAAAGGTGGGCTTTTTTTAGCCATGGCATGTATCGTTTTTCGCACCGGCTCAGTACAGTTAGCAAACTTTTCAGGCTTGGGTAAACGCATGCCCTGGACCATGGCTGCCATCACATTTCTAGGTCTAGGATTAACCGGTTCTCCACTCACTGCAGGTTTTATCAGTAAGTGGTATTTATTAAGTGCTGCGCTTGAAGAAGAACGTTGGTTAGTAGCTTTAGTTATTGTTGTAGGGTCATTACTTGCAATTATCTATATGTGGAAGATTGTAGAGTATGCATACTTAAAGAACCCCGTTAATCAATCAGAGAATAATCCTCCTGGCCAATCTGAAGCACCTTTGCAAATGCTTATTCCACTATGGGTATTAGTGTTAGCTAGTTTATATTTTGGACTCAATACATCATTCAGTTATGGTTTTGCTGAATCAGCCATGAATTATTTATTTCTATAGCTAATGAATTCACTATTACAACAAATTGAATTAACTTTAGTAATTCCGCTTATTGCCGGTTTATTGGTCTCATTTTTTCGAAACCATCCATCACTACGAGAAGGCTCGTCATTACTCGCGGCTATATTATTATTTATTTTCACGGCCCAGCTAATTGGAAGTGAACAAGAAAATATAACCCATACACTATTCACCATTACACCTGGTATTTCATTATCATTTCATGTTGAGCCATTAGGCCTAGTCTTTGCATTATTAGCATCATGTTTATGGATTATTACCACCATTTATTCTATTGGCTATATGCGAGGGAATAAGGAAAAAAACCAAACACGATTTTATTTATTTTTTGCTCTATCCATCTCTGCAGTAATGGGAATAGCTTTTGCAGCAAATTTAGCAACGTTATTTATATTTTATGAAGCCTTAACTTTATTAACTTTTCCTTTAGTCACACATAAACAAAATACAGAAGCACAATCTGCTGGTCGCACGTATTTAGGCATCTTGCTTGGTACATCTGTTGCATTTTTCTTGGTCGCAATAGTATTCACATGGATACAAGCCGGCAGCTTAGACTTCATACATGGTGGTATTCTTGAAGGTAATATAGAAAAATCTGGCGCTGTCATCTTATATACGCTTTTCATGCTCGGCGTTGGTAAAGCCGCGCTGATGCCTTTCCATCGCTGGTTACCTGCTGCAATGGTAGCCCCCACACCGGTTAGTGCTTTATTACATGCCGTTGCAGTAGTGAAAGCCGGAGTATTCTCAGTATTAAAGATCACCACTTATATTTTTGGAATAGATTTTATCTCGACTCAAAATGCATCAGAATGGATTCTATGGATTGCCGTTGCAACGATGCTTATCTCATCAATTATTGCTCTAAGTAAAGATAACTTTAAAGCACGACTCGCATACTCAACTATCAGTCAATTATCTTACATCGTAATTGGGGCGGCTTTAGCAAGCCCAATTGCAGCAATCGGTAGCACCTTGCATATCGTTACCCATGCATTTGGAAAAATCACCTTATTCTTTTGTGCAGGTGCCATTTATACTGCAACAAAATTTACTCAAATCAGTCAATTTGATGGTCTAGGCAAACAAATGCCTTTCACATTTTCTGCTTATTTAATTGCAACAATAAGCATTATTGGATTGCCTCCTTTTGTGGGCAGTTGGAGCAAGTGGTTTTTAATTGATGGCAGTCTTAATACCGAGCAATATATAGTGCTGATCGCATTTGGCATCAGCACACTATTAAATTGTGCTTACCTCTTACCCATTGCTTTGCGTGCGTTCTTTAAAATACCAGATTCTAATTTGCATAACGCTACACCCAGTATTAAAGAAGCTCCACTAGCCTGTGTTGTACCCTTATGTATAACCGCAATGGCTACTTTTATCCTATTTTTTTACATCCAACCCATTTATGATTTTATAGCACCGGTTTTCATATACACCAATGGATAAAAATAAAAAATACTGGTTAGATCAGAGTAAAAATGTAAACAAAATTGTTTACCTGCTATATGTGGCTTGTGCAGCCTTATTGATTGTGGATTTGTTTTATCATAAGCATGGACATTTCACATTTGAACATTGGTTTGGATTCTATGCTTGGTTTGGTTTTATTGCTTGTGTGATTGTTGTTTTAAGCGCAAAGGTTTTGCGTATTCTCGTAAAGCGAAAAGAGAGCTATTATGACTAGCGCTCTCTTGCATCCAGCATTAATTTTAATATTAGGCGGATTATTACAAGCATTATTTCCCGTTCCGGTTCGCAAAGTATTCCTACTAGTACTCCCGGTAGTGGCTGCTACCGTCTTGTTAGGGATAGAGTATGGACATCACGCGCAAATATCTCTGTTTAATTATGATTTGACACTCATTAGACTCGATAAACTTAGTTTTATCTTTAGCCTGATTTTCCATATTGCACTTTTTATCACTGCACTTTATGCCTGGCATGAAAAAGATACTTTACAACTTTCATGTATGTTTATTTATGCAGGAGGTGCGATTGGAGCTGTCCTAGCCGGAGACTTACTAACATTATTTATCTTTTGGGAAATCACTGCAGTTTCTTCTGCATTATTAATTTGGGCCAATAAAACTACTGGCGCGATGCGAGCTGGTCAACGCTATTTTATTATTCATGTAACCTCTGGATTATTTTTACTAGCTGGCAGCATTCTTCACTATCAAACATCCGGGTCGCTAGCATTTGATGTTATAGGTATTGATAGCCTTGCGGGCTGGCTAATTTTGATTGCATTTGCCATCAAATGCGCATTCCCACTTCTACATAATTGGTTACAAGATTCTTATGCTGAAGCCAGTGTGGTAGGTACGGTTGCACTCTCAGTGTTCACTACAAAGTTAGCGATTTATGCATTAGCACGCGGTTACCCCGGCACCGAGATGTTGATTTGGATTGGTGCAATCATGACTGCCTTCCCAATATTTTATGCCGTTATAGAGAATGATCTAAGACGTGTACTTTCCTATAGCCTTAACAACCAACTTGGTTTTATGGTGGTGGGCATCGGAATCGGTACAGATATGGCATTAAACGGCACAGCAGCACACGCCTTTTCTCACATCCTTTATAAAGCTTTATTATTCATGAGCATGGGAGCCGTACTCCACCGTGTTGGCACAGTTAAAGCATCAGAACTGGGTGGTTTATACAAGTCCATGCCCTGGACCACAGTTTTTTGCATTATAGGCGCCATGTCGATTTCGGCTTTTCCATTGTTCAGTGGCTTTGTATCCAAAGCCATGATCCTAACCGCAGCTGCAGAAGAAGGGCATTGGTTAATTTGGTTAATGTTGTTAGTAGCTTCAGCTGGAGTATTCCATCATTCAGGCATAAAAATTCCTTTCTTTTGTTTTTTTGCACACGACAGTGGTAAACGATGTCAAGAAGCTCCCTTAAATATGTTACTAGCAATGGGGATCGCTTCAATACTTTGTATTGCAATTGGTGTTTATCCTACATTCTTATACAACATGCTTCCTAATGAAGTTGATTTTATACCCTACACTGCTTCACATGTGATTTCGCAATTGCAGTTATTATTCTTTTCTGCCCTAGCGTTTGCGGTACTGATGCGTACAAATGTATATCCACCCGAGCTACGCTCCACCAACTTAGACTTTGACTGGTTCTACAGAAAACCAGGAGCATATTTAATCAGGAGTTTTGGAAATTTAATTGCTAATGGTGAACAAGGAATACTGTCTGCAATGAAAAAGATGTTACACATCACTGGAAAAAAACTTCATCGCCATCATGGCCCCCAAGGGATTCTTTCAAGAACCTGGCCAACGGGCAGCATGGTAATGTGGGTTGCGTTTCTGTTAGGCGCCTACCTAATTTTTTACTATATATATTAGTGAAAGGTTTTCTTTTCTTCTTGTTCTTGCTCTTCTAAAATATCTTCATCAGATGGAATTAATGCTGGCCTAAGTTCTGGTGAAGCATGATGTAAAATCAAATGCCAGCTAACTAGATTATCATCTTGTTTTTTGGATTCGCTTTTACGGTAAATATTCGTAGCAATAATTTCTGACTGTAGCTCACCATCTAAATATATAGATTCGATTACATGATGGATAGCAATATCATTTTCTATCTGCACTGTTTTTTTATTAATTTCGAATTTAATACCATTATCATGACTAAACATCTGCTCCCAACTCTCTTGTATATTTTTTAATCCCTCTAATCGATTACCACCCGGATGAATACAGGTGATTTCTTCATCACTTGCCCAGACCGACATCATCAAATCAAGGTCTTCTTGCTGAAATGCATCATAAAAGGCTTTTTCAGCTTCTTCAGATGTAGAAAATAGTTTAATTTCTTTCAGGTTATTTTCTTGATTTTCTTCTTGGTTTTCTTTCATAGCAACTTAGCTGTTTGATTGTTAGAGTCTCACATTGATTTAATTAGCAAAACATATATAGCGAGATGTCTCAAGAAGAAATATTAATTGCTGCTGAGGAGGATATAACTGATCCTGGGAGCAAAGGTCTAAGCGTTAGTATAGAAGGCACAAAAGTCGAACTATTTATTGTCAAAAAAGATGCCAAAATTGCGGTATATGAAAATTCTTGTCCGCACACAAGTGGCCCACTCGATTGGACGCCTGATCAGTTCTTGGATATGGATAATAAATATATAATGTGTGCAAACCATGGAGCATTATTTGAGATTAATAATGGACTATGTATCTACGGTCCCTGCAAAGCTCAAAGTTTAAATAAACTAGCCTTTACCGTGAAAAATAATAATATTTACTTAATATTATAAAGTAAACAGTGCCCTTCCATGCTGCATCGTTTTAATGTTTTATTTCCAGTTTGGGCCATTCTATTCAGTACCATTGCCTATTACTTCCCAAATCAGTTCATAGCATTAAAGCCCAGCATTATTTATCTGCTTGCTATTATCATGCTAGGTATGGGTAGTACACTAAAAATCGATGACTTTATAAAGTTACGCTCTTTTAAATTACTCATCCTTATCGGACTTATACTTCAATTTACCATCATGCCACTTAGTGCATGGATCATTAGCCTAGGTTTTGGGCTTTCCCTTCCATTGTTGACAGGCATGTTATTAGTAGGCACCTGCCCTGGAGGCACTGCATCGAATGTTATATGTTACTTGGCTAACGGCAATGTAGCGCTTTCCTTAGCATTAACCAGTAGCTCTACATTATTAGCGGTTATCGCCACACCATTGTTAACCTGGTTGTATTTGGGGCAAAGTGTAGAAGTGCCAGTAATAAGCATGATGCTTACTATACTTAAAGTAATTATCATTCCAGTTGGCTTAGGTATGTTATTAAATCATTTCTTAGGTAATAAACTTGAAGGAGCATTAAAAGTCTTCCCAAGCATATCGATACTGAGTATTTGTTTACTCATTGCGATCATTATTGCTCTCAATCAAAGTCGACTCCAGAACATTGCTTTTGTTGTGATGGCCGCTGTAATTTTACATAATTCAATAGGGTTGTTTAGCGGCTATATCGCTAGCAGGCTACTAGGCTTTGAAAATAAAATAGCCAGAACCATGGCTATAGAAGTCGGTATGCAAAATTCAGGCTTGGCTGTTACCTTAGCCAGTCAATACTTTCAGCCTATTTCTGCACTTCCCGGCGCAGTTTTTTCGATATGGCACAATCTATCAGGTTCCATACTTGCTACAATATGGTCCAGATCCAATCATTAACCTACTAAAATTGAGTTTTTATACATGACCATGAACACATCAATTTCTTTATTAAGTGCTCTGATTAGCTGGGCATTAGCCATCTTTTTAGGCATGCAATTACTATCTGGCACTTTTGACGGACGCAGTTGTACAACCTCCTGTGTAAATATTGTTTTTTGGGTTTCGTTTGCGATCGCAGCGATTGGATTGATATTTAGCTTAGGTGGTATCGCAGTAGGCAAATCAAATTTGATTAAAACACTTGCACTATTAGCCCTTGTTGGCTTGGTAGGAATTTACGTAACGATCGTATTGATCGGTAATTTTAACTTACTATAAAATTATATTTTTTATAGTTTAATAAACACACCTATCAAATATTTAAATATTACTTCCCAGCTCACTTGCCCACTTTATAGATTGAAGATACGCTTTTTGATATACAGAATGATCAATTAAATTCATCAGCTCATCCCAATTCGCTTGCTCATATAATTTAATATTTTTCAAAATCTCTCCCATTTTTCCAGCATGAGAGGACAAGGCTAAGCTCATTTCTTCTGTTAACGGCAATGTCTCTAATACTTCATCTAGCGACATATCTAACAATGCATCCAGTACGGAAAATAACCCCACTGCAAAATATTGTTCTGCCTTTGCCTGTTGATCAGATGACACAATAAGTTCAGCCATCTTGGCTCTCATCATTCCAGTCAACATTAGTTCTTTAGGTTTATCATCAGACAATCTCAACATCAGCATCAAGCTCGCCCATTTCCTAACTTCCTCTGTTCCCAATAATGTAAGCGCATGTTTGATTGATTCAATTTTTATACGTAATGCATAAAATGCAGAATTCATATAGCGAAGCAAATGATAAGCCAGCGTCGCATCACGCCCAATCAGGTTTTCGAGTTCATCTATTGTCACTGACGGATTTTGTAATTCAGCAATAAGTTTAAGCACAATCATTCGATTGCCTTCAACACGCTTACCAATAACCACTTGTGGCTTACAGAAGAAAAATCCCTGAAAATAATCAAACCCCAAGCTTTTACATTGTTCAAATTTTTCCTGTGACTCCACCCTTTCTGCCAAGAGCTTTACATTATGTTTAAGCAATAGTTCAGCATGTGTGGTTAAGTCTTTATCACTCAGAATACTGACATCCAGCTTTACAAATTGAGCAACCTCTAATAGTCGATCAAATTTTGGAGTATAAATAAAATCGTTTAATGCAACACGATAACCGGACTTTACCAAGTCTTCTAAACCTGAAGTTAATGATTCATCTGGCACTTCGTTTTCAAGCACTTCCAGAACAATCTGTTCTTTCATTAAAGGAAGCGGTAATTCACCTACTAAAAAGCTTCGTGTCATATTAATAAAGGCTAATTTTTCTCCTACAATATTCTCTAGGCCAATATCCATTAATGCAGTAATAATGACATCCGATGTAGCTCTATCCCCATCTACCACATCTGCTTGATCTGAAACCTTATCTCGATATAAAAGCTCATATGCAAATACACTCAATTTGCGGTTGTAAATAGGTTGACGTGCAAGAAATATAGTAGCCATGAATACGTTTAGAATAGTAATTTTTTAATAGATTGGTTTATTTCATAAATGCTATAAACCTATAGATCTATAAACGGCATGTTTGGCGTTAACTTTATATATAAAAGACAAAATGACGATAATTAACTACTTGAGCCCATATTAGAGCAAGGGGCAAACCAAACAGCAGCTTATTACCGAGATTTATGAGGAATGTTATGAATTGACCTCAGTATACCCATACACCACTAGTAAGCTGACAATCTAGTGCATCTAGACACATATGAATAACCAAACCGATACCCACTAGTCGTATCTGCCATTTTTTGGGTACGAAACACAATGCAAAATACACAACTACTAACCATGGATGGTGTAGCGGGTGAAAACCAATACTACAACGACCTGGATCATATATAGGGTTTGCTAACAAGTGGTCAAGATCAACAAGTATGGTTGAGATCATTATGAAATATGCGACCACCCAACGTTTTCGAAAAAATAAT
>CAZFEP010000036.1:0-16250 GCA_964517365.1 uncultured Thiotrichales bacterium
CTCATATCGATCATGGTAAATCTACTCTAGCAGATCGTTTTATCCAACATTGTGGTGGGTTATCCGAGCGGGAGATGAGTGCGCAAGTGCTGGATTCAATGGATCTGGAACGCGAACGTGGTATTACCATTAAAGCTCAGAGTGTAACGCTCGATTACAAAGCAAAAGATGGTCATACCTATCAATTAAATATTATAGATACTCCTGGTCATGTCGATTTTTCATATGAGGTATCGCGTTCACTAGCTGCTTGTGAAGGCGCATTGCTGGTTGTTGATGCATCACAAGGCGTTGAGGCACAAAGTGTAGCGAATTGTTATACGGCGATTGATCTCGGTTTAGAGATTCTCCCAATCTTAAATAAAATGGATCTAGATTCAGCAGATCCTGATCGTGTTTCTGAAGAAATAGAAGATGTAATCGGTATTGATGCAACAGACCCTTTGCTGGTCAGTGCAAAAACTGGAGTCGGGGTTGAAGAAGCTTTAGAAGCTATCGTGCAACGTTTTCCTGCCCCGGTTGGTGAGACTGATGCACCTCTTAAAGCCTTAATTATTGACTCTTGGTTTGATAGTTATGTGGGTGTTATTTCTTTAATTCGAGTTATGCAAGGGCAGATAAAACCCAAACAAAAGATTACAGCCATGTCTACTGGACGGAGTCATCAGGTTGAGAAGGTAGGTGTGTTTACACCTAAGAGAAATGAGACTGAACATTTAAGTACCGGTCAGGTTGGTTACATTATTTGTGGAATTAAAGATATCACTGCTGCAAAAGTAGGTGACACCTTTACTGACACCTCTAACCCGGCTGAACAAGCGCTGGGTGGTTTTAAGGAAGTTCAACCAAATGTATTTGCGGGAGTTTTTCCGGTTAACTCGGATGATTATGAGTCTTTTCGTGATGCGTTGGATAAGCTTAGTCTAAATGATTCTGCATTTAATTTTGAGCCTGAATCTTCTGATGCATTAGGGTTTGGATTTCGTTGTGGTTTCCTGGGAATGTTGCATATGGAAATTGTTCAAGAAAGACTTGAGCGAGAGTATTCTTTAGATCTTATTACCACGGCACCAACTGTAATATATGAAGTTCACACTACAGATGGTGAAGTAAAAAAAATACATAATCCATCTGATTTACCGGATACAGGAAAAATAAGTGAGATACACGAGCCTATTATCCATGCTTCTATTTTAGTTCCTCATGATTATGTAGGCAATGTGATTACCCTGTGCATTGAAAAACGGGGTGTGCAAAAAAATCTGAATTATCATGGCAATCAAGTATCCATTAATTTTGAGTTACCATTAAGCGAAGTTGTTTTAGATTTTTTTGATCGGTTGAAATCAGTTAGTCGTGGCTATGCTTCTTTTGATTATCATCATGCCAAGTTTCAAGCGGCACCACTGGTTAAACTCGATACGCTAATTAATGGGGAGCGTGTAGATGCACTGTCACTTATTGTGCATAAAGATCAAGCCGCTAATTTTGGTAGAGATCTTGCAGTCAAGATGAAAGAGATTATTCCTAGACAAATGTATGATGTTGCAATTCAAGCAGCGATAGGTTCAAAGGTAATTGCCAGAACAACTACTAAAGCTTTACGTAAAAATGTTACTGCAAAATGTTATGGCGGTGATATTACGAGAAAGAAAAAGTTGCTTGAAAAGCAGAAAGCAGGAAAAAAGCGCATGAAGCAAATCGGCAGGGTAGAGATACCACAAGAAGCATTTTTGGCAGTGTTGCGAGTCGAGAAATAAAACCCAAGCTTCTGTCCAAAAAATATTAATTAAATCTAGCATAAGTATGAAATTGATTAAGAAATCATTTTTTGTTTTAGCGATACTGTTGTGTGCTACTGCATGTAATGCAGACTTTATTAAAGTAACGTTGTTAGGTACTGGTAGTCCTCGCCCAAGTGTTGATAGAAGTGGGCCTGCAGTGTTGGTTGAGGTAAGTGGAAAATATTTGCTATTTGATACAGGCAGAGGGGTGGTTCAGCGATTACAACAACTAGATGTCCCGGTATCCGAAATACAAAATGTTTTTCTAACACATCTTCATTCGGATCATATTTCTGCTTTAGATGATGTTTGGCTTACGGGCTGGATTTATCAGCGTAATGCAGCGTTAACAGTATATGGGCCAAAAGGTACGGAATCATATATAAATAATTTAAAAAAAGCTTATTCGTTCGATGTTAAATTGCGAAATGAGCATTCAGGTTTAAATTTAGATTCAGGCATCATACTTCCAGCTGAAATAAAACCTGGCGTTATTTACTCGGAAGATGGTGTTAAGGTGACCGCGTTTTTAGTGAATCATAAGCCAGTTGATCCTGCTTATGGGTATCGAATAGATTTTGGTGAGCGTTCAGTTGTAATTTCTGGCGATACAACGTTTTCACAGAATCTAATAGATCACTCTATTGATGTTGATTTGTTGATTCATGAAATTATGTCAGTTAATAGTACAATACTTGAAAAAAATCCTCGCTTGCAAAAGATTCAACGTTACCATACCAATACTGAGCAGTTTTCAGAGGTCCTTGAGAGTGTAAAGCCTCGTGTTGCAGTAATGACTCATGTGATTGTCGTCGGCACATCAGATGATAATGTGTTACAACAAGTAATTGAGCACTATGAGGGTGATTTGTATATGGGGGAGGACTTAATGAGTTTTGAGTTAGGAAATAGTATAAAAGTGATACCATATTAAAAAATAGTGAAACCTGAAATGCAGATTAATTATACAAAGCCTTTATTAATGGGCGTGCTAAATGTTACACCGGATAGTTTTTCAGATGGTGGCATGTATCCTTCTTCAAAAGATGCCATTACACGTGGTTTAGAAATGGTGGAACAAGGTGCGGATATTATTGACATAGGAGGTGAATCTACTCGTCCTGGTGCAAAACGAATTGATGCTAAAGAACAAAAAAGAAGAGTATTAGATGTAATTGCGGGTTTACGTAAAGAGTTATCTTTAAATAGTGACAAAAATATCCATATCAGTATTGATACCACCTTGTCTGAAGTTGCTGAGGCAGCATTGGATGCTGGTGCAACTATGCTAAATGATGTGAGTGCAGGTCGTGAAGATGAGTCGTTATTAAAGCTTGCAGCCACTACTGATGCTCCAATATGCTTAATGCATATGCAGGGTGAACCAGGCAATATGCAAGATAATCCAAGTTATGAGAACGTAACGGTGGAAGTGTCAGAATATTTGCTGGAACGGGCAAAGTATGCAGAAAGTTTAGGGGTAAATAAATCGAACATCATAGTGGATCCGGGGATTGGTTTTGGTAAACGTACTCAGCACAATCTGGAATTATTACGAGATTTGAAGAATATTGTAGATTTAGGATATCCTGTGTTGTTGGGTACAAGCAGAAAACGTTTCATGGGTGAGATTTCTAATCGAGAAGACCCACGAGAAAGAATGCCTGCCACTTGTGCTACCTCCGCACTTGGCGTTCTGGCTGGTGTAAATATATTTCGAGTGCATGATATATGGCAAAACCGACAAGCATTAGACGTTACCTGGGCAATTCATAACTGTTGATGAAGTAGGTATTCGTTTTATTACCTAAACCTGGGGTCAGGTGAGTAGTTCCAGTATTCCCGGTATTTCCAATTTTCAAAGTATTTCCGGTATTTTTTGTTAAGTTGATTGCAATTTCCTTGATTTTGTATATGTCGTATATATTTTTTTGCTAAAACAAACACACATAGAATAAATAGCATCCAGCTTATTGCGCCTCCACCTCCTGAGAAACCTGGACGGTATGAAATTTCTACACTTTTATCTTTTCTGATTCTTTCTTTAAAACTTGATAATTCAGTTTCAAGGTTAACAGATAAGTTTTCGATTGCAGTTTCGAAGCTACTTTGTCTTGCAATGCGTAGCTTTTCAGTACTATTAATGAGTGCAGATTTTGCAATAACTTCATCGGTACCTGGCGCACGTAATAGAAGCTTATGACTATTTACATCGAAGATGGCAACATCAACAAATGTATTGATATCATTTTTACTTCCATTGATGAAATATGCACCTACGATAGTCCAATAGAGTAATGATGCACGGGTATCGTCTGTGTATACAACTTGGTCATAGGAGATGAGTGCCATCACGTCCAGAGAATATAATCGAGAGACTTGATCTATGCTTTTAAAGCCACGATTAGATTGTAAGTAAGTATCTGGTATAACTACAATCTCATTAATAAATGGTTTGTCACTAAAAGCACTTTTAACTTTATTAAGAAGCTCTGATTTACGTGTTGCAGTTAACGCAATAGAGTCGTCTGCATAACTTGGTACGAAAGATATTCCAACACGTAAAGGTAGCTGCATTTTGGGTACAGTTTGATCAAATTCTGGTGGAGTCTCGCCACTTGGGTAAAGATAATCTACGAGGCTTGATGATACCCCTCTACGCATCCCTTGGTCGGTGATTTGTTGCATAAGAGTTGTGCAACCCGATAATAGTACGGTTAATAATAATGAGATAAACATGACCAAACCTTTGCACTTATCCATACTAAATTCCTAATTAATTTGCGGATCAAACAAGTGTAGTGCAGCTAATCGATTCTGCAATTAGAATAGACAAAGTATAGAAAGGTGATACTTAAAGCATGAATATTGATACCTTAATATATGACTGAAAATAATGGACAAACAAAACGTTTTTTAGAGTGTGTAAAACGTTACTTAAAAGCGCAAGGTAAAACTTATGCTAACCTTGCGACTGCTTTGGATGTGAGTGAAGCTACAGTTAAGCGAATATTTTCTGAGGAAAGTGTGTCGTTAAATAGAATGGATGAAATATGTGCTTTTCTTGGTATACAGCTTACAGACCTTGCTTCGATGGTAGAGCAAGAAGCAACACTTATCTCAACTTTAACTGAAGAGCAAGAGCAGCACCTTGTAAGTAACCCTAAGCTACTGCTGATGTTATATTTTTTATTAAATAATTGGACAGTAAAAGAGATCTTAAGTGAATATGCTATTGAAGAACCCGAAGCAAATACCCTGCTAGCACAATTAGATCGTCTAAAACTAATAGATCTATTACCAAATAATCACGTAAAAATTCTGGTGTCTCGCACACTAAATTGGCGTATTGACGGGCCCATTCGAAAGTTCTTTGATCAGAAAGTAAGAGGTGAATTCTTGCAAGGCAGGTTCGATCAATCGGGTGACTTCCTTAAGTTTTATTCTGGAAAAATATCTACCGCTTCAGCAAAATCATTTGAGAATAAATTGATGCAATTAGTGGCAGAATTTCACAATCTCATCAAAGATAATGCATCACTGCCAGAAGAAGAGCGACGAGGCTATAGCTTCATGTTAGCGATGAGGGAATGGGAATTTTCATTGTTTTCTGAATATCGAAGAGATTAGATATGTCATGAAGCATAGTGCAAATTGAAAAAGTATCATTAAACGCCGCGTCAAGCATCATCTAGTTATACAACTAAATCTTTTATGACTTTGACGTTCGTTTCTTATTAATATAAATACCAAGTCTAAATAGAGTTACTAAAATTAAAGCAAGTAATTTACACATCAAAGGACGAAAAATATGAATTTCGTATATATCATTATCGGAGCTGTCGTTGGATTAGCGGTGGGTCAAAATGGTCTGGGCGCTATCGCTGGAACGGCAATAGGGTATTTGTTGGGTGAATTACAGCTTCTTAAAACAAGAGAAAAATATACTGTTGAGCAAGTAAAAGGCTTGATAAGTAAAGTTAATGCATTGCAAGCATCCTCTCGGGATCATTCGCAACAAGAGTCTGCTGAAGCATATCAAGAGAAGGGTCAAGTTACTGCTGAAGAAAGCTTGCGACCAGAAGAGGAACCAGTTAAAGATCAATATGTTCAAGCCATTAAAGATTCTATATTAGAGCGTAAGCAATCAAGTCTCACGATTGAAGATGAAGTATCGTCTCGAAATACAGCCCAAGTTAATGCTCAAGGTGATATCCAGAATGATGCCCAAAGTGTTAAAAGCATTCGAAATTCAGAAGATGATAATGCTACGTCACCAGATGTAACGTTTTCAAATAACAACATAAAGCCTGTTCCTTACAAAGAGAATGCCTTTTTAGATGGGATCTCGACAATCTTCAATACCATTATTGGATTTTTCACCACTGGAAATGTTTTAGTAAAAGTAGGTGTGGTTGTATTATTTTTTGGTGTGTCTTTCTTGGTAAAGTTAGCGGCAGAAAATGCACTGTTCCCCATTGAGTATCGACTTATAGCAGTAGCTATAGGTGGAATTATTATGCTCGCTGTTGGCTGGCGCTTGCGCGATAAACGGTTTGGCTACGCGGTAGCGTTACAAGGTGGTGGTATAGGTTTTCTTTATTTAACGGTCTACGCAGCATTTAGGCTTTATAACTTATTGCCGCCTACTATTTCATTTGCGTTGTTAGTGCTAATAGCCGTAACTTCGGCAATTATATCCGTCAGACAAGATTCTAAATCATTAGCCATTTTAAGCACAGTGGGTGGTTTCTTGGCACCGGTCTTAGCTTCGACAGGAGAGGGTAGTCATGTCGCATTATTTTCGTACTACATTGTACTAAATCTTGGGGTGTTGTTTATTGCCTGGTTTAAATCATGGCGAATGTTAAACGTTATCAGTTTTATTTTTACATTTGTTATTGCAAGTATGTGGGGCTATAAAGCATATAAACCTGAGCATTTTTCCACAACAGAACCATTCTTAATTGCATTTTTTCTTATCTATACTTTGCTTGCAGTTTTTTATGCATTGCGAAAGCAGTCGGATGTAAAAAATATTGTAGATGGGACAATAGTATTTGGTACCCCATTAATTGCTTTTGCGTTGCAATCCAAGTTGGTCGAGAATATTGAATATGGAATGGCATTTAGCGCATTAGCGTTAGCATTCTATTACATAGTATTAGCATTCATACTAAATAAGCGTTTAGGAGATGATAAGCGTTTAATCACAGAATCATTTCTAAGTATTGGAATTGTGTTTGCCACATTAACCATTCCATTTGCATTTGAAAGTAATATCACATCTGCGTTATGGGCGCTTGAAGGCGCAGCGATTATATGGATTGGTGCTAGACAAAATCAATGGTTAGCACGTGCTTTCGGTTTAGCTTTATTAGTAGTTGCCAGTGTTATCTTTATTTTTGGTTTGGATATTAATTTAATATCTAGCTTAATTAGTACGCGAGACTACTTAGGTTCAATTATATTGTTCATCGCAATTATGTTTGCTTCATATGTATTGCATAAGAATCGTAATGAAGTTACAAAATATGAATATCCTTTCATTTCTCATGCTTTGCTTTTGGCAGGGTTTGCGTTATGGATTACTTTTGGATTGGCGCAAGTGCTTTCGCTGGAAATAGATAATTATTATCTTGCAGCCATATTAAGCTTCATGGCGATGACGATGGTTGGAAGTGTTCTGACATCTAAGTGGTTGTCTTGGCCTCAGTTTTCCTATGTCTTATATGTATACATACCTTTTTTAACATTGATGCTTATATTAATGTTTATTGGGTCAGCACTTTCTGTATACCAAGGTCATCCTGCAGCTGAAGGTGGTTGGATTGGTTGGCCAGTTGCATTGGCTGCTCTGTACTGGTGCTTGCGTCATTTCGATAACGAAAACCGCAAAGCGACTGATTGGATGCATGTTGGTGGAATTCTAATTACTTTAATAGTGATTACATGGGAGCTGGGCTGGAGAATAGAACGTTTAGCAGACTGGTCACATACATGGAACTGGATGATATGGGGGATGCTGCCTTCCATTGCCTTATGGTGCATATGTGCATATGGTCCAAAAGTACAATGGCCTATCCTCAAACATAAAACAGCATATTTGAAAGTCAGCACTACTATTGTTGCAGGCTATACATTGCTATGGGCATTGTTTATGAATCTAAGTGGGCCCGGAGATCCGGCACCTTTATCTTATATTCCATTCTTAAACCCGGTAGATATATCAACACTAGTGGCATTATTTGCGCTGGTTAAATTTTACCAAACCATTACTTCAAATAGTGAAGAAAAATATAAAGTATTGCATAAACTGCGTGCGAGTTGGTTGCTGTTTATAGGTTTATTTATATGGATCAATGCATTTGTATTACGAATCATTCATTTCTGGAAAGGCGTTCCTTACGACTTGGATGTCATGCTGTCTTCTCAATTAGTGCAAGCAACATTCTCGATTTTATGGGCAACGATTGCAGTAGTTATTATGGTCTTCAGCTCTAAAAAGTCGCATCGTACCACTTGGCTGATAGGTGCAGGGCTTATTGGTGCAGTAGTGGTGAAATTATTTTTGATAGATTTGTCAAACTCAGGAACCGTCGAGCGAATCATCGCTTTCTTGGTGGTGGGTGTGTTATTGCTATTGGTAGGATACTTTTCTCCTGTGCCGCCAAAGAATACACAAACCAACGAGGAAGATAACCATAAAGACGATGGTAAGAAGAACGATAAGGAAAAAACGATAGGAGCGGAAGTATGAGCAAGATGATACGTTTAATAGTGGCTACATGTTTACTATGGAATATAGCCTATGCGGATAATGCCGAGCCCATTTTGCAAGAATTTTATGCAGGGAGTGAGATCATCGTGAATGAAGATAAGCCGCTGCAACAAACAATGATTCCATATCATGTTTATGAAATGGTTAAGTCGCAGAACTTGAATGACATTCGTGTATTCAATGCTGCTAGTGGATTAGTACCACATAGGGTGGCTTTGCAAAAGAAAGATTCTCAGACCAGTATAAAGAGTCTTTCTTTCGCGAAACTTACTCGCAATACAGATGGGCTTGAAAACTTGATTGAGAAATATAAGGCTTCAGGAGTTGATATCAGCTTGAGCCTGCGTGCAATGGATACTGATAATTCAAATTCGAAAGAGGATGTATATATTGGTGAAGTGGGTGAAGTAGAGGGGATAGGTATAGAGTTAAAACTAGATTGGGTGCTGAATCAAGAAGTAAGTGCTTTTTTCACTGCTGATATTGACATGACTGATGACTTTATAAGTTGGCAACGTGTTGCAAAAGATGTGAACTTGGCACAATTAAAAACCAATGATGCTGTTATTAAGCATAATCAGGTAAAGCTTGATCGGTTTGATAAAAAATTCTATCGAGTGAGTATCCGTGGTGAGCGTAGGCCTGACATCAATAAAATTCAGTTAATGCTTAATCAGCAGCAAGATATTCCATATGAAATTTCTAAAAATGTTACCGGTACACACGATGAAAACGATAAACAGATTTCATATTATCAGTTGCCAGCAAAAATTATAAAAAAACAGATAAAAGTACAAGTGCTTGAAAATAATGTTATGGCAGATTGTAGAGTGTATTCTAGAGATGCTGATGATAATACTTGGACATTAAGAGGTTCAGGTACGGTCTATAGAATTACCAATAATGGTGAAACTTTAAAAAATGAAATAATTGAACTTAGAGCCAGCAGTGATCGTGAATGGAAACTTGAGGTAGTTACCCGTGGCAGTGGTTTTGAACAACAATCACCGATGGTTAATTTTATGTGGCAACCTCACGTGCTCACTTTTGTAGCACGTGGAGACAATCCATTTGTGCTGGCATATGGGAGTGCAGCTTATGCTTCACAATCTGTTAGTCAAAACTCGTTTTTTAATACCGCAAGTAATGATGAAGCTCAACTAGTTGCTCATTCCAATGTATCTGGCAAGGTGGATATTTTGGGTGGTGAAGATGTTTTGAAAGAGGATTTGATTAAAACTACTCCTAAAAATATGATTTTATGGGGGGTGTTAATACTAGGAAGCTTGTTATTACTATTTATGGCGATGTCAATGTTAAAAAGCACATCTAATGACAAAGAAAATACTTAGGCTTGTAGTTAAGTCAGTTAGTTATGCCAGTCTTTAAGGCAAGACGGTTTTTATACTAAGTGTTTGTGTTGTAGAAGTTTAGGTTATGCAGCATTGTTAATTAAATTTATTTTATCTTTCTTATTTAGTTTCTTGATTTCAGCTTCTCGTATACTTGCACTGCTGCGAGTATGGCCGTCTTCACTGTAAATAATTCTATTTGGGGTATGAAGGTTAAAAAACTTTGCTCCGGATCCATTGGCATGCTGCTCAAATCTTTTTTCTAGATTCTTAGTTATACCGGTGTAATAAAAGTTATCATCGGTCTCAATAATATACACATGCCAATCCATATTATAAATTTAACCTTAATTTAGTTTGAATTCAGCCATTTATCTAGTACTGGCCACACATTCTCTAGAATGATAGCTTGAGCTTCTGCGGTAGGATGCAACCTATCAGCCTGTAAATATTTATCGTTCAATGCTATGCCTTCAAGCAGAAACGGAACGAGCGGAATATCACAATCATTCGCCAGATCAAAATATACTTGATGAAAAGCTTGTGTATATTTTTCTCCATAATTGGGGGGCAACTTGATGCCTAAAAGCACAGATGTGCCAGTAACAGCACATTGTTTTATCATCTGCTCTAAATCATTCTGTATCAATGTGGTGGGTTGGCCACGAAGGCCATTGTTAGCGCCTAACTCAATAATGCACAGTACAGGTTGATATTTAGTGAGTAGGTGTGGGAGGCGCGCAAGCCCGCCTGAGGTGGTTTCACCACTAACAGATGCATTAACTACTTTCCATTGTTTGTCTTCGCTATAGTGATCAATACGATTACGCAGTAGATTTACCCATCCATGCTCTATCTCGATACCATAGGCGGCACTGAGACTGTCACCTAACACTAATATGGTATTTTCTCTGGCATTAGCATGCACATAGAATAGATTAACGATAACCATCAAGATGGTTAGTGATGTAATACTTACAACTCGGAGAAAAGCCATTTCAAATTCATCTGTTATTCGTTGTAGCCAAGTTAGCAAAAATGTTTCTACTGAAGAAGGGTCAATTTCAATTTTAAGTGAAGTAAATTTTCAGATTGAAACTGCTGAAAGTGTAGCGGTAATTGGTCAATCCGGTTCCGGCAAAACAACTCTACTCAGTATGCTAGCTGGCCTTGATACTCCGACCACAGGGAGTATCGAATTGTTCCATCATAAGCTTGAAAAAATGGATGAAGATGAACGGGCTGCACTACGTAATCAATATGTAGGCTTCGTTTTTCAAGCATTTCACTTATTGCCAGGATTTACAGCATTGGAAAATGTAATGTTGCCACTGGAAATTAATGATGATTCCGATGCGAAAGAAAAAGCAACATCATTATTGGATCGTGTAGGCATGAGTCATCGTAATAATCATTTTCCAACAACATTATCGGGTGGTGAGCAACAACGAGTTGCGATAGCACGTGCATTTTCAACCACTCCGCCATTGTTGCTGGCAGATGAACCAACTGGAAATTTAGACCGTAACACTGGCTCAAAAATTATTGATTTGTTATTTGAGCTTAATCAAGAGCAAGGTACAGCATTAGTATTGGTTACTCATGATGAGTCACTAAGTAAACGTTGTGATAGTTGTTATCACCTTGAGCAAGGCCAATTGCATCAAGACAATCAACAAATTGATTAACAACAGTGTTTACATTTTATAATAATCTTCTTCTAAGACAGCTACGACAAAACGCTATGCGTTTGTTTTGCATTGCAGTAGCCATTGCTTGCGCAGTTACTTTTAGTATCGCTCTATTGGGAGATCGGTTAGAGCAGCTATTTAATAGTCAAGCAAAAGAAGTAATTGCAGCAGATCTAGTGCTTCAGTCCACTACGGATTTAAGTGAAGAGCAGAAAGAACTGTTAAATACTTTTTCTCTTGATCAAGCAAAAACACTTACCTTTCAGACCATGGCCAATGCTAATGAAGGAGATAGTACAAATAATGGGTCATTTCTGCTATCTAGTGTTAAAGCAGTTTCGGATAGTTATCCATTATTAGGATCACTTCAGGTATCTAATCAGCTCTACGGAGATCCACAAGCTACCCAAGGTGTGCCCAATAAGGGTGAGGTGTGGGTAGAAGACAGAGTGCTAAACGAACTAGGTCTTTCGTTACAGCAGCACGTCAATGTGGGTGAAGCTTCATTTAGAATTACCAAAGTTTTAGTGTACGAGCCAGATCGAGGCAGTAGTTTCTATAGTTTTACTCCTCGTATAATGATGAATTGGCATGATATAGATGCAACAAAAATAGTACGCCCTGGTAGCCGGGTAAAGTATCGTTTCCTGTTTGCAGGTGAAACATCCAGGTTGCAAAAATTGCAACAAGCACTTGAGTCGAATTTGCAGCTGAATCAGGAATTCATCACCATTGATGCTGCAAACCAAACACTGGCAAATACATTGAATCGTGCCTATCGGTTTCTTCATATCACAGCGCTGATCGCAGTATTGCTAGGAGCCGTTGCAGCAGCACTGGTAAGTTATCAATATGCAAATGAGATGACTTATCAATATGCGCTATTACGCTGTTTGGGTTTGCAAGGTAAACGAATGGTTGCTGCAGTTGTTATTCCATTTTTAGTATTTAGTTTATTTTCAATAATAATTGGTTTAACGATTGGAGGTGTGGCACATATTTTCATATTAAAAAGTTTGGGTGATCTCATCCCAGAAACGTTGCCTGCTGCTAGCGCTAAACCATACATACTCAGTGCTTTTACAGCGTTAGTGGTCGTAGTGAGCTTTGCGTGGCCATTTTTGCATAAATTGTTAAAGACTGCACCTAAACTATTACTTAATCGCACAGAAACACAACAACAGCCTGTCATTTTTACACTAATCACCATGTTAGTTGGTTTATCAACAATTGTTTATTTAGGCACACAAGAAATCAAAATAAGTTTATATATAATTATTGTTTTATTTTTATTTATTTTACTTGCGTATTTTATTACTAAATATTTTATTCGTTGGTATGTAAAGTATAGTGAGTCCAAAAATGTATCGACAAAACTTACCGCAAGAAGTTTGCAGGCAAATCGTAAGATGGTAATAGTTCAAGTGGTTGCAATTGCGATTACATTTTTCTCATTAGCACTAATTTCAACCATTCGGGATGATCTGGTTGCATCATGGCAATCTAAAGTGCCAAATAATGCACCAAACATATTTGCAATCAATTTATTTGAAAACGAAAAGCAGTCATTCCTGGATCAAATAGAAAGCCAGGGCTTGGAGCATAGTCCATTGTATCCTGTAGTGAGGGGTCGTCTAAGCGCGATAAATGATCAACCTATTCGAGAATATGCAAGTAAAGAAACTGAGCGTCAAGACGAATCATTAGGAAGAGATTTGGCGCTTACATGGAATATGCAAATACCAAAAGACAATAAAATTATAGAAGGGAATTGGCATGCGTCTTTAGACTCTAAGAAAAGAGACGGCACCGCTACGGTCTCGGTTGAAGAAGGTTTAGCAGAGAATCTGGAAATTAAATTGGGTGATAAGCTATCATTTACAGTTGAGACCCAAGTAGTTGAAGCCACGGTTGCAAGCATTCGATCTGTAGAATGGGAGTCGTTCACACCAAATTTTTACATGATCTTCAGTTCTGGTGTTTTGGATGGCTTGCCTGTGTCCTATATGGGAAGCCTGCATTTAGATAAACAACAACGGCCCATATTACGAGACTTTGTAAAACAGTTCCCGAGTGCTACATTTTTTGATGTGGATTTCTTGTTAAATAGAATCCGTGGCATTGCCCAAAAAATTAGCTATGCAGTTGAAACCGTATTGTATTTTGCATTATTTGCCAGTGTCCTTGTATTTATTTCAATAGAAATGATTCTGCGCAAGAACAGGTCTTACAGTACAGCAATATTCAAAGCAGTAGGTGCCGAGACGAAGCTGGTGCAGAAAGTCTTTCGCACTCAATTTCTACTAATAGGATTTATTGCTGGAATGATTGCATATCTTTTGAATCTGGTAATTAGTTTTGCTTTATCAAATTATCTTATTGAAGGGCAGTTTGTCTTTAATCCTAAAACCGCCATTTTATGTTTGGTTTTAGCACCTTTGTTAGTCTTAGTGGCGGGGTATATATCTATTCAACGTACCAAGCAATTACCCGTAAAGAAACTGTTGGCAGAGAGTTAAAACATTTGGACACATTTTTTTGTAATTTCTCCAACAATTTTGATTATAAGCTTCATCATTAAAACATTATAAGTTGTATTGTTTTTGATAGGAAGTTAGAGGAATGAGCTTGATTGCCTTGCTACTTGCAAACGTGTTATTTATCGTATCTTTAATTAAAAGTTAAATATTTTCGAGGCCTAAACATGTCCGATTCAAAAGTCTATTCAGTACCTTCTAATGTCTCTTCATCTGCACATATAGATGCAGCTAAATATGAAGCCATGTATAAGGAGTCAATTAACGACCCTGAAGGTTTTTGGTCTGAGCAAGCTGATGAGTTTGTAACCTGGTTTAAAAAGTGGGACAACGTATTAGATTGGGATTATCAGAAAGGTCATATTCGTTGGTTTGAAGGAGCAAGTTTAAATGTTTCTTATAATTGTATTGATCGACATTTAGAAACACGTGGTGATCAAACTGCAATTATTTGGGAAGGAGATGACCCTAATGATGATAAACATATTAGTTATAAAAAATTGCATCAAGAAGTTTGCAAACTTGCAAACGTTTTAAGAGCGCGCGGAGTTAATAAAGGAGATCGAGTATGTATCTATATGCCGATGATTCCTGAAGCGGCATATGCCATGCTGGCTTGTACGCGTATTGGAGCAGTGCATTCGGTAGTATTTGGTGGCTTTTCGCCTGATTCATTACGAGATCGTATTCTAGATTCTGATTGTCAAACGGTAATAACCGCTGACGAAGGTGTAAGGGGTGGAAAGCCTGTCCCGCTCAAAGCAAATACTGATAAAGCACTTGAAGAATGTCCAAATGTAAACACAGTGCTAGTGGTAAAACGCACGGGTCGAAATATTAATTGGCATGACTCTAGAGATTGTTGGTATCACGACCTCATTAATGAGGTCAGTTCAGAATGTGAGCCTGAACCTATGGATGCGGAAGACCCAATGTTTATTTTATATACCTCGGGCTCAACGGGAAAACCTAAGGGTGTGTTGCATACCACGGGAGGTTATCTCTTATATGCAGCCATCACGCATAAGTATGTTTTTGACTACAAAGATGGTGAAGTATATTGGTGCACAGCGGATGTAGGTTGGGTAACCGGACATACTTATATTTTATATGGTCCATTATGTAATGGTGCTATTACGATGATGTTTGAAGGCGTGCCAAATTACCCAGATGGTAGTCGTTTTTGGCAAATATGTGATAAACATAATGTCGCAAGTTTCTATACAGCACCTACAGCTTTGCGTGCACTAATGAGTTTAGGTGATGATGAGGTTAAGAAAACCAGTCGTAAAAGTCTGCGCTTGCTCGGCACAGTAGGTGAGCCTATCAACCCAGAAGCATGGGAATGGTATTATCATGTTGTGGGTGAAGGTCGTTGCCCGATTGTGGATACTTGGTGGCAAACGGAGACGGGTGGCCACATGATTACGCCATTACCCGGTGCAACAGATTTAAAGCCCGGTTCCGCAAGTAAACCATTCTTTGGAATTCAGCCAGCAATTGTTGATGAGAATGGTAAAGAACTTGAAGGTGAGTGTCAGGGTAACTTAGTCATTAAACACCCATGGCCAGGACAAATGCGTTCGGTTTATGGTGATCACAAACGTTTTATTGAAACATATTTTTCACAATATCCCGGAATGTATTTTTGTGGTGATGGCTGTAAGCGTGATGCGGATGGATATTATTGGATAACGGGTCGTGTAGATGATGTATTAAATATATCTGGTCATCGGCTTGGTACGGCAGAAGTTGAAAGTGCGTTGGTGTTGCACCCTAAAATCGCTGAAGCGGCCGTGGTGGGGTATCCGCATGATATTAAAGGCCAGGGAATATATGCATATGTAACCCCTATGTCTGGAATTGAAACAAGTGATGCATTAAAAGAGGAACTTGTACTACTAGTGCGTAAAGAAATTGGTCCCTTTGCTAAACCCGACATCATTCAATGGGCTCCTGGTTTGCCAAAAACCCGCTCTGGTAAAATTATGCGACGAATTTTAAGAAAGGTTGCCGAGAATGATATTGATAATCTAGGCGATACATCCACTCTTGCAGATCCTTCGGTTGTAGATAATATTATTAAATACCGTATGAATTCTTAA
>CAZFEP010000037.1:0-8707 GCA_964517365.1 uncultured Thiotrichales bacterium
AAGTTGAAGCCTGCTGATGGCGCCGTATTTGTAGGCGTCATGATGGGTTTACCATCTGATATGTACTTGCTCTCGAGCAGTGCGGGCTATGGGTTCGTGGCTAAACTTGAGGATATGTTTACCCGTAATCGTGCCGGTAAAGTTGTGTTATCCGTTCCAAAGGGTGCGCATGCAATGCCACCAGTTCCAGTGCGTGATTTGGAAGAAGACTGGATAGTTTCAATAGGCTCTGAGGGTAATATGTTGGTGATCCCTTTGAATGATGACGTGCCTATACTGCCTAAAGGTAAGGGGAATAAAATTATTAATATACCTAGCAAAAAAGTGGTTACAGGTGAAGAATCCATGCGTGCTATAGCGCTTGTGCAGGATGGAGAGGCTATTACCTTACATTCAGGAAAGCGAACCAAAAAAATGAAAGGTGAGGAAGTTGACACTTTTGAGGGTGAACGTGGTCAAAGAGGGTTGAAGCTTTCTCAAGGTTACCGAAATATTGATGCTATTGAAGTGCACTTTGAAGTTGAGGAAGAGTGAGTTTCGGCTACACTATGTAGAACAAGCTTAAATAACGATATATATTTTTTAGTTTTATGAGGATTTTCCGATGGGCACACGAATAATTTTATTAATTGCTACTAACTTTGCTGTGGTGGCGGTGTTGGGTATCGCAGCACAAGTTTTTGGTCTAGACAAAATTCTTGCGCAAAATGGTATGTCTGGCCAATTAACAGGTTTGTTTATCATGTCATTACTTTTAGGTTTTGGCGGCTCATTTATATCATTGGCAATTTCCAAGTGGATGGCAAAACGCTCTATGGGAGTACGTATCGTTGAGCAACCTGCTAATGAAACAGAGCAATGGTTAATGGACACCGTACAGCATCAAGCTGAGCAAGCAAATATTGGCATGCCAGAGGTTGGGATATTTGATACACCAGAAGTCAATGCTTTTGCTACAGGTATGCGACGCAATAGTGCGTTAGTTGCAGTTAGCACGGGTTTGTTAAATGCAATGAGTAGAGATGAAGCTGAAGCGGTTATGGCACATGAAATTAGTCATGTAGCGAATGGCGATATGATTACCATGGGGTTGATACAAGGTGTCTTGAATACGTTTGTAATTTTCTTGTCCAGGATTGTTGGGATGTTGGTAGATAAAGCAATCTTTAAATCAAGAAGCGGTTTTGGCCCAGGGTATTTTATAACGAGTATCGTTGCACAATTAATTTTAGGAGTATTGGCCTCAATGATTGCAAGTTGGTATTCGCGAAGACGTGAATTTCGTGCTGATGCGGGTGGAGCTGACCTGGCCGGACGGGAAAAAATGGCGGCTGCATTGGAGCGCTTAAAAGCTCAACATCAGCCTGAAGAGTTGCCTGGACAGCTTGCAGCATTTGGTATTTCGGGTGGAATGAAAGATGGTTTTAAGAAATTGTTTAGTACTCATCCGCCATTAGAAGATCGTATTGCCGCCCTCAGAAATAATTAAAGGCGAATAGGAATAAAGTAGACCAGTACTGATAAATGTCTACAGCAAAGAGAAGCTAGAAATAAGAAGTTTTTTACTTTTAAAGCGAGAAATCGTAGTTTGGATGTTCGCTAGGCGGCTGCAAGAAATTTCCTTGAGTGTAGTTTATGCCCAGGCTCCATAATATAGATAACGTGTCTGCGTCTTCTATGAATTGAGCAATCACTTTTGTTCCCATTGGTTTTAATGCTTCTGCAATCTCGCGAATAGCATTTTGATTTTCCTGATTGTCGCTTACTTCAGACATTAAGCTATGACATATTTTCACGTAATTTGCGGGTATAGCTTTAAGAATTTTAGATGGGTTGTCGCCAGCACCAAATGCATCTATTGCAATTTCTGATTTCATTTCTTGTAGCGCGCTTACCAGTAATTTGGATTCTTTGAAGTTTGAAATTAAGACTTGTTCTTTTATTTCAAAACAAACAAAAGTTGGTGAAATATTGTTAGTTTTGAATTGTGCTTCTAGCCAGCTTGGTAAATCTTTATCTAATATCGAGTTAGAGCTCAATTTTATGAATAAACGCATATCTGCACCTTTGGTACGTAACTCAGATAACTTTTTCAATGCATTTAAGATGATCCATCTATCTAACATTTTTCCGAACCCGGTTCGTTCAATGCGCATTACAAACTCACTAGCAGGCACTAGCTCGTTGTCTTTGTTGTGGAGTGCAGTATAAATTTGGTAGCGTTCACCAGGTTCGCCATGCAGACTAATGATAGGTTGGTAGAGTAGCGCTAGTCTATTTTCTTTTACTGCTTCACGTAATTTTAATGTCCATCGCTCGTCTTTTTCTTGCTCGCCCATTTGTGCATCATTAGGCGCATAGATAACAATTTTGTTTGCGTCTTTTTCCCAAGCTTCATCACAGCAGTTTTTAGCTTTATTTAGAATATCTGGTACATCGGTTGTGAACTGGTCAATGGTAACTGCGCCCACAGCTGGTTTAATAGATATATAGTCACTACCAGAGGTTGTCATTAATTCGCTTAGGTGTTTAATAACATTCGCACCAAAAGCGGTTAAGAATTTACGATCAATATTTGAAGTTAGAACACCAAAAGATTCTTCTGTTAGTTTTGATAAGGTTTCGTTTTCTGTGCAACAATCGCGTAAAGCATTGGCTACATTACTGCTTACTTTGTCTATGGCTGCAATGCCAAATTTATCTTTTATGTCATTGAAGTTAGCAATATCTATCTGGATAAAGGCTTGAGATACCGTTCCTTGTTTAGCGGCAATCGCCGCTTCATCAAGTTGGTCCATAATGGATCGGCGATGGTAAAAGCCAGTATGAACGTCACGCTCACTAAGATAACTTAGTTGCTCTTCTAATTCTTTAGTGTCCCCACCACCTGGTGCTTGACTTTGTATAACTATTTGAATGCATTCTTCACCACTCACTACCACAGCGTTATAACTGAATTTGGCAGTAAAAGTTTCTTGGTTCTCTTTTTTGAAAGTTAATGTAGTTTCACCGGTTTCCTTGGATTTTGAGAACTTCTTTAGTATATCTTTCATCTTTGATTGATCATCAGAAGATATTAAATCCATAATGGACAGACCATATAGCTCTTCGCTATCACTGTGGCCAAATTTTTCTAGATACTTGCTGTTTGCATAAGTATGCATTCCTTCGTGTAGGTAACAGATTGCATCACGAGAACTCTCCATGAGTTTTTGGCAACGAGTTTCAAGTTCACCACAATTTTCTGCAACTTCTTTGAGTTGTTGGATATGGAATTGAGTTTTAGCTGCGCTACTTACAACTAGTTGTAAATGTTCTGAGTTACTTTTGTTTACTAAAGTCGTAGCACCTTGTTGCATGTATGCAACGGGGTCTGCTTCTGAGACATTGGTTAATGCAATTATGGGTATTTCTGGCGCGCGACCGTTGATGGTTGATACGGTTTGTTCCAGCGTGACCTCGTTGTCTTCGATGGCATGCAGGACGATATGTGGATGTGCCTCGCTTAGTAGCGTAGTTAAATCATCCGCGTCCTGCGCAATTCGTGAGCGTACTGCAATCCCGGATGTTTTAATGGAGCTAACCATCTGCTCAACATCATTAGGACTGCTGTCAACGAATATGAGTTGCAGCGGGTGATTCATAATTTCTCTATTATTCTGTGCTTTATGTGGTTTTAGACGTCAACAACCATTTTGGCAACTGGGCCATGTGATGCAATAGATAGACGACAATGCCTTTATTTACACTTCTAAACGGTATGTGGTTCGGGTTAAATAAGTAAATTACCTGAAAATTCAAGTACTTCAGAAAATTAATCATGCATTAATTTTGATCTCCACTCGGCATGGCAGGCATCTCGCTAAAGGAAAATCTAGCGAAGGAAATGGTTTGTTCTAACATATGCTGAAAGACGATATTTTGTGTTTTTCTGCCTGACTGTAGAACTAAATGGTCTCCGGTTGCGGCTGCATTAGGGGCTGTGATAATCGTACTAGTGGTTTCGCTTGAGTTTTTTTCAGTAACTTGTAAAACATGCTCTAGTTCAATAGCGTTATTTGAGGGCTGATCTGATGCTTGGCCTGATGTATGGCCTAATGTCTGGTCTGCTGTGTGGCTTGAGGTTCGGTGAGTATCAACTACTTCCATAAGCTCGATTTTGCCATGGAAAATTTCGATGCCCATTTTCACGCCTTGTTCGGATAAAGATTGCATCCAGCGAATTACTCCTAATCGCCAATCGTCATTTAGTTTATCTTCAAGTCTAATTAAAACTATATCGCCCACTTGTGATTGGTAATCAGAAGTGTTGCTTGAGTTTAAGCAATATCCACCTTTACTTGCATTGCTTATGTCCCATGTTTGTATGGAGGGTCTAAGGCTTATCGTGTCTTCTTTTTCAGAATCATTATCGTCTTTGTGTTGTGCTTGTGTATCGGTAACTACATTGCCACGACTAATCCAATCCCATGCGTTTGAGCTAGAAACTCGGTAACTAGTATCGTCTTCATTATGATTATCATTGAAAAAAGTTGAAACTCGTGAATTGTCAATGGGCACTAATTCTAAATTTGATTTTTTGTTTTTGGAATTCGCTTGATGTTGAGTTGTAGTATGGCCCGTCTGGAGAATATCAATAATATTGCGCATACCCATAACCATGTGTAAGCGTCCTTTTGCCGGGATGGCTCTTTTGGAAGAACGTACAGATTTGCCAATTAATTTCTTTAGTAAGCGTTTACTTAATGAGTTGCTTAAGTGATTCTTTGATAGAGTTGTTCCTCTATTATCATTATCTGTGTCAGCGGTTTCTTTTAGTTGGCCAATCAGTGCAGTGGCATCAATGTAACGGTTCTTTGAAGATATAGGAATTTCTTCATTAGGTATCAAGCGAACAGGCTGATGTAATGAGAGATTGATATAAAAAGTATGTTTACAATCTGAAGGTATAATATCTGTCAGGCTTGATAATGCACTGGCATTACTGAGGTATGCAGCAATCTTTCCAGCTTCTCCGTGTCCATATGTATGTAAATTTGATAAGGATAGTAGGCAGGCATGTGTGAAAATGCTTTTAGGTGAAGATTTCGAGGCAACGCTATCGATCTCAGTTTTAGTTTGTAACTCTGTTAACTCAAAATGTTCAGCAATGCTGTAAAGTTGGCAAAGGTCTTGCCAAAAGCTTTGCGGCGGCTCTGAATAAACTTGAGCCAATGTAATATACTGTTCTAACTGATAATACATAGCATGATGTACACAATTGATAAGTTTTTTATTGCTAAGTCGATTGTCTCTGTTGACGGTTTCCTGGATAACTACTTTGTATGCAACTGCCAGTTCATTTAGAATATTTTGCTGCAGTTTTAGTTCTTCATTTGCTTTTTTTGATAATGGAAAGGGTTGTGACAATAAATATTTGCGTTGATTTTTCAGGAATTCATGTGCAACAGGACGCATTATTTCAATCGCTGCGAGTCTTTGTTTAGTTGCGTGTGCTTGGCGGTTGGATCGTTTTAATCCGTTATAGAATTGTTGTATAGCAAGATCTTGATCGACATAGGGCAAGTTCTTAATCCATTTGCGTAATTCTCGAGGTATTAAAGAAAATTTATTTTCTGCCAATGGATCTTGGCTAGGCATAGAGATTTGTGTATCGAGAAGCATAATTCCTTACATAAACAAAGATTTAGCAGATGCTAAATGAATCGGTTAATTTCTATAAATAAGTGTATAGATTAAAGAGGTAGAGCAGTGTGATTTATTCTGCGATTTGTCTCTTATTACAGTATCTTTATCAGGAAAAAAGGGCGCTTCAGGGTTTTGTAGATATAAAGTGTGATCGCATTCTCAAAGTTGGCAGGAATGCAATTCTAGGTAGTGATTCTGGTTAATAGCTGATTAGAGTCTTGGATTGTGCGCTCGTTACTTCCTTTACTAATTTGGGAACCAGGTAGCCAGGTAAATGTTTAGTAATTTCACGCATGATATCGCATGCATTCGTTTCACTTACGCCAAAATGTGCTGCACCTTCAACCTTGTCTAGTAAATGCAAGTAGTAAGGTAAAACTCCTGAGTTAAAAAGCGATTCGCTAAGTTTGATTAAAGAGGACGGTTGGTCATTAATATTTTTTAGGAGCACGCTTTGATTTAATAGCGTGCATTTACTATCTTTTAGTTTTTTTAATTTTTTATGCATTTCCATATTTATTTCGTTTGCATGATTTATATGCAATACCATAATTACTTTCATTCTGGTTCGGCTTATCCATTTTAGTAATTCATCATTAATGCGATTTGGTATGACAACGGGTAAGCGGGTATGAATGCGCAATCTTTTGATGTGTTTAATGGATTCAAGTTTTATAATCAGCTTTTCTAATTCAAAATCATCAAGCACTAGTGGGTCACCACCACTCAAGATTACTTCTGAGATATTTTGGTCGTGTTCGAGTTCTTGTATAGCACTACTCCAGCTGTCACTACGCGGATTCTGAGTTGAGTATGGGAAGTGTCTGCGAAAACAGTATCTGCAATGAATTGCGCAGCGGCTAGTTGCAAGAAGTAATGCGCGCCCATTATATTTTTGTAATAAACCGGGAGACTTAATGCTTTTTAGGTCACCCACTGGGTCTTTTATATAACCGTTAACAGAGTTCTCTTCGTGGCTCGATGGTAATACCTGTAATAGCAAGGGGTCATTGGGATTCTCGCGCTGCATTCTTTCAACATAGCTTTTTGGTACTCTTAATTTAAACTGTTTATTTGCTTGAGAACTAATAGGTAGTTGTTCAGTTTTTAATCCTAGTGTTTGGCATAGTTGATCTATATTAGTTATGGAAGATTTGTATTCTAATTGCCAATTTTGAAGGGCGTGTGTATCTGTATTTGATTTATTATCTATACTGATAGAACGCAGATCTTTAGTGTGAGAGCTTGAACCATCTCGTGCTAGACTAGTAATATTCGATGAACTCATAAAATTCCACATTTTTAAATTATGGCAAACTACAATAGTAATGAATTTCGAGCAGGGATGAAGCTAATTTTAGATGGTGATCCTTATAATATAATCGAAAATGAATTTGTTAAACCGGGTAAAGGTCAGGCTTTTAGTCGAGTAAAGTTGCGTAATTTAAAGTCAGGCCGTGTTGTGGATCGTACGTTTAAGTCAGGGGAAACGGTTGAAGCCGCTGATGTGATGGATACAGATATGCAGTACCTCTATAATGATGGTGAGGAATGGCATTTCATGGAGCCCAAGTCATTTGAGCAATTTGCAATGTCTAAAGAAGCGGTAGCTGAGGGCGCGCAATGGCTGAAGGGTCAGGAGGATTGTGTTGTAACCTTATTAGATGGAATACCACTTTCTGTAGCCGTACCAAATTTTGTTGAATTAAAAATTACGCAAACTGATCCTGGTTTGAAAGGTGATACTGCGCAAGGTGGTACCAAACCTGCAACTCTGGAAACAGGCGCTATCGTGAAGGTGCCTTTGTTTGTAGGTGAAGGAGAAATTTTACGCATCGATACTAGAAATGGTGAGTATGTTTCACGCGTGAAAGATTAAGTGATGTCTACGTTGAAGCCTAATTATTTAAGCTATATAGATTGATATTTATAACGATTATGATTTTACCCAATACATTGGGTATTTAAATGTCTACCAAGCCTTCTTGCAATTCTTTTTCTACACCTTTTTCCGAGCTTGGCGCCACGTTAGAGGTTCTGAGAATACGCGCCAAGATAAATGAAAAAATTCGAACATTTTTTCAATCACGTCATGTATTAGAGGTTGAGACACCACTTCTTAATCAATATGCAGTAACCGATCTGCAGATTGATAGTATCGCAACTGAAAATGCTAAATTTCTTCATACTTCGCCAGAGTATGCAATGAAAAGATTGTTGGTGTTTCATCAATGTGACATATATCAGTTGTGTAAAGTATTTCGTGCCCATGAAAGTGGTCGGTATCATAATGATGAGTTCACAATGCTTGAGTGGTATCGCGTCAATTGGAGCTATAAAGAGCTCATGAAAGAAGTTGTTGAGCTAATTACAATGGTAGCTGCTGACTATGTTAAGCCACGCGATAATATATATTTTAGTTACCAAGAGGTTTTTGAAAAACATGCAGAGCTAGATGTTTTAAATGCTGGGCAGGCAGAATATTTGCAAGTATGTGAAGATCATTCTATTCAATTACATTCTGCTTTAACAGTAGAGCAATATCAGGAGCTTATACTAGATCAAATTATTGTGCCAAAGTTCAACAAGCAAGATCTAACTTTTGTTTACGACTTCCCGGCAGAGCAAGCAGCGCTAGCAAAAATTAATCAGCAAGGTTTGGCGCAGCGTTTTGAGTTGTATTTCGGTGGAGTGGAATTGGCAAATGGATTTCAGGAGTTAACTGATGCGCAAGAGCAAAGATTACGTTTTGAAGAAGATAATCGTAAACGCTTATTAGAAAATAAAAAAGCGATAGAGGTTGATGTTGAATTTATAGATGCTTTAGAAGTAGGTTTGCCTGAAAGTGCTGGCGTAGCTTTGGGGGTTGATCGACTATTGATGGCAGTGTTGAATGTGCAGCATATCAATGAAGTGTTGTCTTTTGCAGGTACGTAAATTTATTTCTCGTTTAGGATGAATAATAGCATCAAGTTATTTTAGACTAGATTGGAAATGTTAAATCGATGCATTAGCCAAT
>CAZFEP010000037.1:8807-12732 GCA_964517365.1 uncultured Thiotrichales bacterium
TGGTCAATTCTATTACCAATGCTTTGGCCCATATTTACTTCTTGTTGAAGTACTAGGTGGTCATACCACTTAATTTGGTTTGCTTCGAAAGCAATAATTGCGGTAGAGCCCATATTGAATGTGCCAAGCTCATCACCTTTGTTTAATTTTATATCAGTGTATTTTTTTCTAACAATATTTTTGCCGTGCGGTGGTGTTACGAGTCCTTCCCATGCCATTTCAATGGCTGCGACATTTACGGCTCCAACCATGACTACCGCCATATATCCAAGTTTGGTTTTAAAAATTGAGACAACGCGCTCGTTTCTGCTATACAAACCCTTGATTACCTCTGCAGCGTAAGGTGCAACACTGAATAGTCTGCCAGGCACATAAATCATTTCTACTAATTCACCATCGAAGGGCATATGTACGCGGTGATAGTTTCTTGGGGATAAGTAGATGGTTGCAAAATTGCCACTTTTACAAAGTGTCCCGTAATTATTTTCTCCACCTAGTAATTGGCTGATAGAGAAATATTGGCCTTTGGCCTGGATAGCTTGATCATTTTCATAATGTGATATTTGGCTTATGCGACCATCTGCCGGGCAACAAATAATGTTTGCATCACTATCTATGGGTCGTGATCCTGGAATTAATTTTCGCGTAAAAAATTTATTGAAACTTGCATAATTTTCAGCATCTGCGTGCTCGGATTCACTCATATCTACATCAAAGGCGCGAATAAAAAGTCTAATTGCAGGATTCTTTAGCGGTGTTTGTAAGCGTGTTAGCCAAAAGGTAAAACGTGATACAAGGTGGTGTGGGAACAAATGAAATAAGATCCCTTTGAATTTTTTCCACATGCGAAAATCTTTTAACTTTTATTATTTTCGTAGAGTTTGCTAATGATTTTAAAATCGTTAGCAATAATTTTTGCATCATGTGGTGTGCTAAATAGAGCAACCATTTTTCCATCCGGTGCAGTGACAAAAATATGTGCACTGTGATCCACTAGGTAGTTGTCTTTAGAGTTGTCGCCAATAGCATAAATAGCTCCAACAGATCGGGTTAGATTGTCAATTTGATCCTTGGTTCCAGTTAGTCCAATCATGTCCAGATTAAAATGTTCAACGTATTTCTTTAAGCTATCAGGTTGATCGCGTTTTGGGTCTACAGATATAAAAATATTGCGCGGTATGTGGGCAAAGTCACTTAGTTCGTTTGAAACTTGGTCGAGTATATTTAACGTGAGTGGGCAAACATCTGGGCAGTGGGTGAAGCCAAAAAAAATCATGCTCCATGAGCCTGTTAAGTCTTGATTCTCAAAGGGGTTGTTTAAATGATTGGTAAGCGAAAAACTGGGTAGTTCACGAGGACTAGTTTGTAAGCTAGTTGCTTTTTGTAAGTCTTCGGTACTGATGGATTGTGGGCTTTGGTAGTTGTAAAAGAGTATTCCAATTGCAAATGCCGCAACCGCCGCAAGTAAAATTGGTAAGCTGCGACCATATTGGTGTGAGCTATTGCGCATCAGGTCTTGATTCATATATACATTATTTCATAGCCAAGATTCGTGTATATCAAGCAAAATAGATAGTTATATATAATCACGCTGCTATTCCTAACACTGATAAGTTACAATCCACAAATGTCTGGAAACTCAATTGGAAAATTATTCACTGTCAGTTCTTTTGGCGAAAGCCATGGTAAAGCTATTGGCTGTATTGTTGATGGTTGTCCCCCTGGCCTGGAATTAAGCGAGGAAGATCTACAAAATGATTTAGAACGACGCAGACCGGGTAAGTCTCGTCATACCACTCAAAGGCGCGAGCCAGATCAGGTTGAAATACTTTCAGGTGTATTCGAAGGCAGTACGACGGGTGCACCAATCGGGTTGATCATTTATAACCAGGATGCACGGTCTAAAGACTATTCTGAAATTATGGATAAGTTTCGACCAGGCCATGCTGACTATACCTATCTAAAAAAATATGGGTTGCGTGACTATCGAGGAGGTGGGCGATCGTCTGCTAGAGAGACCGCTATGCGTGTAGCAGCAGGTGGTATAGCACGTAAATATTTGCATGAAAATTATGGTATTACCATTCAGGCCTATCTGGCTCAGCTCGGTGAATTGAAAATCGAGCACAAAGATTGGTCTGTGGTAGAAGATAATCCGTTTTTTTGCCCGGATGAAAGCAAAGTGGCTGAGTTGGAAACTTATATGGACGACTTGCGCAAACAAGGGGATTCGGTAGGTGCACGTGTAAATGTAGTCGCAAGCGGAATGCCAGTTGGTTTGGGTGAACCAATTTTTGATCGTATAGATTCTGACATAGCGCATGCCATGATGAGTATTAACGCAGTTAAGGGTATTGAAATTGGCGCGGGCTTTAATAGTGTTTCACAAAAAGGCTCAGAACATCGTGATGAAATAATGCCACAAGGTTTTATGACCAATCATGCGGGTGGAACTTTGGGTGGTATTTCTTCTGGTCAGGATATTCTGGCAAGTGTCGCTTTTAAACCCACCTCGAGTATTCGAATTCCAGGTAAAACGGTTGATAAAGAAGGCAATCAAACCGAAATTATCACCAAGGGTAGGCATGATCCTTGTGTTGGTATTCGTGGAGTACCCATTGTAGAGGCAATGCTTGCGTTAGTATTAATGGATCATGTGTTGCGTGATCGTGCACAAAATGCAAATGTGAACTGTTCTACTCCTGATATTCCAGCGTCGTTTTAACGCTTTAGTTTAAAATTCCCTCTTACTATGTTTGTTAAGCAGAACTCTTCTGCAGAGCATCAATCGCTCGCGGGTTTTTATTTTTTCTACTTCGCCAGTATTGGCGCATTTCTTCCGTACTGGAATTTATACTTAAAACATCTTGAGTTTTCAGCGCGACAAATTGGTGAGTTGTCGGCGGTTTTGCTAGCGACAAAAATTTTCGCTCCATATTTGTGGGGTTGGGTTGCGGATCACACCGGTAAACGATTGTCCGCTATTCGTTTGGCATCATTTATTGGTATGAGCATTTTTGCTGCGGCATTACTATTCGAAGGCTACTGGCCCTTACTAATCATCTTAGGTGGTTATAGTTTTTTTTGGAATGCTACGTTGCCTCAATTTGAAGCAGCTACAATGAATAATTTGGGTGATAGTAAACACATGTATAGCCGAATTCGTTTATGGGGATCGGTAGGGTTTATTTTTACGGCTTCACTTCTTGCACCCGCTTTAGAGAAGTTTGGGATTCAATATTTGCCATGGGTCATACTGGCGATATTATTACTTACTTGGGTGAATACATTATTCGTTAATGAGTCGCTGCCAAAGTTGAAGGCAAAGGGATCGTCTTCAATCATCAAAACTTGTTTTCAGCCCCAGGTGTTTGCTTTGTTGCTGGCATGTTTTCTCATTCAGGCAAGTCATGGGCCGTACTACACCTTCTTTAGTATCTATGCTGAAGAAAGTGGCTACTCTCGATCACTGATTGGTCAACTATGGTCGCTGGGAGTATTGGCTGAAGTGGGCGTATTTTACTATATGTATCGCTGGTTGCCTCAATTTGGGGCGATGCGCTTGTTAGTGGTTGCGATGCTTCTCACCGTGATTCGCTGGTGGTTAATTGCCTACTATGTGGAGTATTTATCTATACTGCTATTTGCGCAATTATTGCACGCAGCTTCATATGGGCTTTTTCATGCCTCAGCTATCCATCTTATAGACACTTATTTTTCGGGTAGTATCCAGGGTCGTGGGCAAGCGTTATTCGCGAGTATTAGCTTTGGTTTGGGTGGTTCGCTTGGCAGTCTTGTGAGTGGGTATACTTGGAATAGTATCGGACCCTCGTATGTGTATTTATTAGCGATGTGTATAGCTTTGGTCGCTTTACTGCAGTACGTGTGGATTGTGAAGCCTCATAAATTGTTTGGCAAATAGACT
>CAZFEP010000037.1:12832-15646 GCA_964517365.1 uncultured Thiotrichales bacterium
GTTGTTGGCTTTGAATAAAAATTGTTGAAGAAATATGCAAAATAAAACACTTTACGACAAAGTATGGCAAAGCCATGTAGTGCACGAGCGTGACGATGGCATGAGTCTTATTTATATTGATCGCCATTTGGTTCATGAAGTCACTTCTCCGCAAGCATTTGAAGGTTTGCGTTTAGCAAAGCGAGACTTGTGGAGAAGAGGTTCTATTCTGGCTACGGTTGACCATAATATTCCTACAACCGATCGAAGTGTGGGCATTGATGATGTGATTTCAAAAACACAAGTCGATACACTCGATCAAAATTGTAAAGATTATTCTTTAACACAATTTTCCATGCTTGATGTTCGCCAAGGAATTGTGCATGTCATCGGTCCTGAGCAAGGCGCATCATTGCCCGGCATGACCATAGTCTGTGGTGACTCGCATACTTCTACGCATGGTGCGTTAGGTGCGCTAGCATTTGGTATAGGTACTTCAGAAGTTGAGCATGTATTAGCGACACAATGTTTATTAATGAAAAAGTCTAAAAACATGTTGGTAAAAGTAAATGGCCAATGTAAATCGGGTGTTACAGCAAAAGATATTGTCTTGGCAATTATCGGCAGGTTAGGCACTGCAGGTGCTAATGGGCACACCATTGAGTTTGCGGGTAGCGCAGTGCGTGCGTTATCGATCGAAGGTCGTATGACGGTTTGCAATATGTCGATAGAAGCGGGAGGGCGTGCAGGTATGGTGGCGGTGGATGACTCAACTATAGAATATATCGCAGGTAGACCTTATTCACCGAAAGATAACCATTGGGATATGGCTGTGAAGCAATGGAGTTTGTTGAAGAGCGATGAAGGCGCACACTTTGATGCAGAAATAGAATTGGATGCAACTGAATTAGAGCCTCAAGTGACATGGGGGACTTCTCCTGAGATGGTTGCAGGTATAAACAGTGCAATTCCAGATACTATTAATGCAGATCAACAACGCGCATTGCAATATATGGATTTGCATCCGGGAACGCCAATCGAAGAAATTATGATTGATAAAGTTTTTATCGGATCCTGTACAAATTCAAGAATTGAAGATTTGCGTGAAGCGGCCAATATAATACAAGCAAAAAAACTAGCCAGTAATATTAAATTGGCGATGGTGGTTCCTGGTTCTGGGTTAATTAAACAGCAAGCAGAGCAGGAGGGATTAGATCAAGTATTTAAAGCTGCTGGTTTTGAATGGCGTGAGCCGGGCTGCTCGATGTGTCTGGGAATGAATGCAGATCAATTAGCACCTGGCGAACGTTGTGCGTCAACTTCAAACCGAAACTTTGAGGGTCGTCAGGGCAAGGGTGGTCGAACTCATTTGGTAAGCCCGGTGATGGCAGCTGCAGCTGCAGTACACGGACATTTCGTAGATGTGAGGAAGTATCTTTAATATGAAGTCATTTGCTGAAATAACCACTAGTTTGCTCCCCCTTGATCGAAGCAATGTAGATACGGATGCTATTATTCCACAACAATATTTGAAATCTGTTAAGCGCACAGGGTTTGGTGTGAATCTTTTTGATAATTGGCGTTATCAAGACCCGGGTTTACTTGGGCAAGATCATAGTCAGCGGCGTCTATATGAAGGCTTTGTCTTGAATCAAAAACAATATCAAGACGCAAAAATTTTAATCGCACGTGAAAATTTTGGTTGTGGTTCTTCACGAGAGCACGCGGTATGGTCGATTTTGGATTATGGCTTTGAGGTGGTTATAGCGCCAAGTTTTGCGGATATTTTTTGTAGCAACTGTTACAAAAATGGATTATTGCCAGTTACTTTACATGAAAGCGAGGTTGATTATTTGTTTGAAAAGGTCAATGCAAATTCTAATTATCAGTGTAATGTTAATTTGGATTTGCAAATTGTTAAAGATGAATATGATAAATCTTTCTCTTTTCAGATTGATGAGTTTAGAAAATACTGTTTATTGAATGGCTACGATGAAATAGATCTTACATTGCAACATAAAGATAAAATTAAAGACTATGAAGAAAAATTAAAACAGACTAGCCCGTGGTTGTTTACTGAAAAGTAAACGATAAAAAGTAAACTATTAAAATTAATCATAAATTTAACTACAAACACTAATAAATGAACAAAGTTTTACTATTACCTGGTGATGGCATAGGTCCGGAAGTTGTTGCGCAAGCAAGAAAGCTATTAATGCATTTGCAAAAAGAACATGGCTTGGACTTGGAGCTTGAAGAGGGATTGATTGGCGGTAGTGCTTTCGATGATTGTAAAAACCCTTTGCCGGATACAACACTCGCATTAGCTAAAGCTTCAGATGCAATCTTGCTTGGAGCAGTGGGAGGTCCAAAGTATGATGTGGTGGAGCGTGAGTTGCGACCGGAAAAAGGCTTGTTGCGTATACGTGCTGAGTTAGATCTTTTTGCCAATCTGCGGCCTGCTATTTTATACCCATCCTTGGCAGGCGCTTCTTCGCTTAAACCCGAACTGGTTGCTGATCTAGATATTATGATCGTACGAGAGTTAACGGGTGGAATATATTTTGGTGAACCTCGTGGAATTCGCACACTTGAAAACGGAGTGCGTCAGGGGTTTAACACCTTGGTTTATGACGAGAATGAAGTATCACGAATCGCACACGTTGCTTTTCGAATCGCACAAAAACGAAATGCAAAGCTTTGTTCTGTAGATAAAGCCAATGTTTTGGAGGTGTCTGAGCTATGGCGTGAGGTCGTGGAATCTGTGCACGCAGACTATAGCGATGTGGCGCTAAGTCATATGTATGTTGATAATGCTGCGATGCAACTGGTGCG
>CAZFEP010000038.1:0-15637 GCA_964517365.1 uncultured Thiotrichales bacterium
CGATTACTCTCCAGCATCAAATTTACCAACCTTAAATGTACCAACATTAAATGTATTGGTGAAGTGTGATACAGGTATGCATCGTTTGGGTTTTTCAGTCGAAGAATTTAAGGATGTGGTGGTTGAATTAAAAGCTGAGCTGAGTCCAGAATCTACTCTATGTTTGATGACGCATTTAGCGTGTGCAGACGAAATTGAAAGCCAAGCTACAGCGCAACAACTACAGTGCTTTGATAAGCTTGTTAAAGATATGACTCTTGAGCAAAGTATTGCAAATTCTGCGGGTGTGTTGGCTTGGCCTGAAAGCCGCCGCGACTGGATTCGCCCAGGATTAGTTTTGTATGGGATTAATCCTCTTGCAAAGAGTGATGGTCAATCATCAATAGGATTGCGACCAGTTATGAGCTTGCATGCGCCAATAATTTCTATCAAACACTGTAAAAAAGGCGAAAAAGTAGGGTATGGAGGAGATTTTTGTTGCCCAAGTGATATGCTGATTGGCATCATAGCGATTGGGTATGCGGATGGTTATCCTAGACATCTTAAAACAGCTCCAAGTGTATTAATTGGTGTAAAGAAAGCGCCGTTGATAGGAAGAGTCTCTATGGACATGATCGCAGTTGATTTGTCAGGCATAGAAACACAAGTTGGTAATGTTGCAGAGCTTTGGGGAGAGTCTATACCGGTTGAAGATGTCGCGGAGCATGCAGAAACGATAAGTTATGAGCTCCTGTGTGCAGCGGGTAACTCTGTGCATAAAATTTATATTTAATAATTATATTAACTTGTGGCGGTGTAATATGGAAAAAGTTTGGTTAAAAAGTTATCCAAAAGGTGTTCCTGAATTTGCCGAGTTAGGAAAATATAACTCGTTAGCACATATGTTTGATGAATGTGCTGAGCGACATGGTAATCTCCCGGCCTTTGCAAATATGGGTGCTAGCTTAAGCTTTTCTGAGCTTAATATTGAAAGTTATAATTTTGCAGCTTATTTGCAAACTGAATTAGGCTTGGTTAAAGGGGATCGTGTAGCCATTATGTTACCCAATATATTGCAATTCCCTGTTGCTCTATATGGCGTGTTACGTGCTGGGTTAGTGGCTGTAGATGTTAACCCACTATATACACCACGTGAATTAGAACACTACCTGACAGATTCTGGTGCAAAAGCTATTGTAATCTTGGAAAATTTTGCAGACGTATTGGCTGAAGTGGTAGACAAAACAGCAATTGAAAAAGTAATTCTCGCACGAGTGGGCGATATGCTTGGTTTTCCCAAATCTCTATTGGTAAATTTTGTTCTTAAGTATGTCAAAAAGAAGATTCCGAATTATAAGCTTGATAATGTTGTTTCTTTTAATGATGTATTGGCCATTGGCCAACAGAGGCACCTGGATAAACCCGAGATTACACAGGATGACTTAGCTTTTTTGCAATTCACCGGCGGCACCACGGGTCTTGCAAAAGGTGCAATGCTTTCACATGGCAACTTGTTGGCAAATGTTGCACAAGCAGGTGCATTTGTAGGTCCAGCGCTAGAAGAAGGAAAAGAGGTCGTTATTACTGCGCTACCGCTTTACCATATATTTTCTTTAACAGCGAATTGCTTTTTATTCACTAAAATAGGTGGGCTAAATTATCTTATTACTAACCCGCGTGACATGAAGGGTTTTGTTAAAGAGCTGAGTAAAATCAAATTTACTGTAATTACAGGTGTGAATACTTTATTTAATGGTCTGCTAAACACTGAAGGTTTTTCTGATATAGATTTCTCACATCTCAAAGTAACTTTAGGTGGGGGTATGGCGGTGCAAGAGTCTGTTGCTACAGAATGGCATAACACTACAGGTTGTGTACTTGCAGAAGCTTATGGGCTAACTGAAGCATCGCCTGCGGTGACCATGAACCCTTATAACCTTGAAGAGTATAACGGTACTATTGGACTACCGATTCCAAATACTGAGATATCAATCCAAGATGATGAAGGTAACCATCTTGATGTAGAAGAAGCTGGAGAACTATGTGTGCGTGGGCCACAGGTTATGCAAGGTTACTGGAATCGTCCTGAAGAAACTAAAAATGTTTTAAGTGATGATGGCTGGTTACGTACAGGTGATATTGCAATGGTGTCCGAAGATGGATTTGTGCGTATTGTTGATCGTAAAAAAGATATGATTTTAGTGTCAGGGTTTAATGTGTATCCAAACGAGATTGAAAATGTTGTCCAATCTATGGATGGTGTACTCGAGGTTGCTGCTGTAGGTGTTGATGATGAAGAGTCTGGGGAAGTTGTAAAACTATTTATAGTTAAAAAAGATTCTGCGTTAACTGAGCAAGATGTAATGTCGCATTGTGAAGATCGTCTTACTCGATACAAGTGGCCTAAGCATATTGAATTTCGTGATGACCTTCCAAAGACTAATGTTGGCAAAATTCTTCGTCGCGCACTTCGTGATGGCGAATAAAATGTAGTGGTGGTTTCTGTATTTTTGCGAAAAGATTTGACTATTATGTTTAAAAATTCACTAAGGCTCTGAATAAACGTGAATTTAACTTAAATAGGCCGTATGGTGATCTAAAAATTTCCCAGAAAAATATATGGATTATATAAAAACTGTGACGTAATTCCGTTGATCAAGCAGTAATAATTCGTGACTATAGGTGTTGTTATCTTGTCTTATATGCAGATTCAAAAAACCGCTAGAGTTGGAGTAGGCGAAAAGTGAAATCATACGAACAATCTGAAGATTCAGTAAGCGATGCGCAACTTGCGTTAGAACGGCGTGACCGTAGTGATCGACGCAGACCTTCTCTAAAAGGATTTCTTTATGGTTTATTTCTAGCGAGGCGACGAGGGCCACGTCGTGCTGAAAATCTATATCAATATAGCGATTGGTACGATGTTAAGTTGTTAGTGCTTTCTCTTAGTCTTTTACTGCTTTCATGCTTAGATGCAGCCATGACTATGAAGCTACTGTCTTTAGGGGCAGTGGAATTAAACCCGATTATGAATGAGCTGATTAATCAAGGTACTCGCTACTTTGTCTGGATCAAAATTGCGGTTACGGCTTTATGCATTATCGTTCTGGTAGCACATAATAGAATCAAGTTGTTCAATTTTCTGCGTGTAGATGTGGTTTTGATTGCCGCAGTGTTTATTTATCTTGGTTTAGTGACTTATGAATTTTATTTGTACACATTGGGTGCACCAACAGTTTAATTCATCGCTTGTATCAAGCTTTCATTCGGATCTTGGCGAATTTTATACAATTCTCTTTCCCATAGTTTTATATTCGCAGGGCTAATGCCCTTTTCAACACTGTCTAACCATTGGTCATGGCATTGCATAACTAATTCCAAGCCTTCTTCACTGAAATCAGATAGTTTTATTTCTAAGCTTTGCCAATCTTCTAGTGATTTCGGTAAAGCACATTTATAGAGTTGACTTTCAAAAAGAAAACCCAGCAGTGGTTCGTATCTAGATTTGAATTTTTCAATGGCGTCTAGTCTTGAGACATCATCCATTTCTGCATCTAAATACCATTTGCATGTATCAATGATAAATACTTTCATTCATTATCCTTTTGAAAAATATTATTTCCATCTAGTTTTTTATAATTTTATTTTTCTTAAAATCAATATTATTATTGTTATGTTATATATCTTGCTGTTTCAATCATTTATGTAACCCTGCTGTCTGGATAAAGCAGCTATCTGTCATGGTTCTGGATAAATGGTGTTTAAACCTCGACGATTACAATATTGTAGTAGCGTGCGTAGACTTCTAATGCACGATCTTTAGCAAGTCCTAAATGGTCTGATAAAGCAAGGTCCATGCCTCGAAAATTAATTTCTTGTTCGGAAGTGATTTTATTATTTTTCAGATATAAAGGAGATTCTTTATTATGGGCTAAGAATATTTTAGCAATTGTCTGCTCAATAGGGATGTCTAGGGATTCATACTCTAAATTTGATAAATGTTGCTTGGTATGAGTTCTGGCCGCAATTGAGATGTCATCAAATCGAGCAGCAAGGGCAAATGCATTCTTGCTATCCATCCAAGTTTTTATATGTTTGCTTTGTACTTCAAGAATTTTTTCTGCATGCACACTACCTAATTCACTGATCGCATAAACAAAAAATATGTATAACTGATATAACTTGATGGAGTTTGAGAAAACAGGAATAAAGGATTTAGGGATTTCATGATCTTCTTCTATTGGATAGTTAAAAGGTGTTAGATTTTTCAGTAACAAATGTAGTGGATAAAAAGCAACACTTTCGATGGTCCTTACTTCGTTTTTTGCATCAATATCTTGATCAATATGGTACTCCTGCAAGCTAAGCCTTGCGGATGACCTGCGGTTTGCCACCTCATTAGCTGTAAGGCCCCATAGGTCAGGAAAATCAGTTGAATCTGCCTGGTCAGACTGCACCAAAGTATATGCTCCAATAAATGTATGGCAAAATTGATGACTATTTTAAGATGTATAATGAAAAGCGCACCATAAGCTTGAGATCGCATGTCGCAACCAAGCGATGGAAGGGTGATTGCTTTATCTAAGCCATTTTTGGTGGTCTTAGAGCTGTTTATGAAGACTGATATGTAGTTATATACTGGGGTTGTGAGGGTTCTATTATGGTCTCTATCCTAGTTTGCAGAGTATTATTGTGTGTACAATATAATATGTAAATTTTGATTTTTTTGTGCGAATCTGCTTTGAGCCTGAAATTAAGATTCTAACTACGTACGCTAGACAGAAGTTAAAAACTATAAAGTATTATATTTATGAGTAATTCCAAACATAAAAGATCTGCCTCGGTAGATTCGGCTGATATAAGTCAGGTCGCTGCCCAACCAATGAAAGCCAATAATGGTAAAAGTAATGAAATGCATTTCACGGGAGAGCTAAGTAAGTTAGATCAAATTCGCGACATGTTGTTTGGAGAGCATGTAGCTGCGCTGCAAAGTGATTATCAATCACTTGGTAATAGTCTAGATAAAAGTATCTTGGCATTACGCAAAGAATTAAATGAATCGATTCAAGGTCTAACTGTTAAAATAGATAAAAATTTTGAGCAACTAAAAAATAGTTTGCAAGCGGAAGAGTCGGATCGACGGGCTAGTAATGAAGAGCTGAGCTCTAGTCTTACAAGAGTAAATTCAGATATTTTGACTAAAGTTGAATTAGAAACAAAAAGAATTGATCAGGCACTGAGTGATCAACAACAAGAAGCAAGTCAGAAGTTAAATGAAATGATGATTTCTCTGCAAAATAAAAAGGTTGATCGAGCTTCATTAGCCATGATGTTTAGTCAATTTGCAAAAGAACTGGAAAACTCGTAGGCGGAAATTTCAAGCTGCGCGTATGGCAAATGCCATGTTGCAATAAAATAAAAAAATGGCTGAGCCAAACTTCAAAAAAGATTTGCCTTTATCTAATGGCGTAAATGACTTGCAGCATTTGAGAGCACTCTTATTAGGTGCTGAATATGAAGACTTGCTCCGTTTGCAAAAAGAGTTTTCTAGTCATTCCCATACCAGCCAGAGACTTTCCCAGGTTATATCAGAAGCCATTGCTATCCGCTGCAAGCAAGATGATTCAATCTCCCAAGCATTAGTTCCTTCAATAGAGGATGCAATCAAAATTTCAGCTAAACGTGACCCTAAGCGTTTGGCAAATGCATTATTTCCAGTTATGGGTCCAGCGATAAGAGAATCTGTCGCAGAAACAGTCAGTGCAATGATGCAACAGGTAAATCAGTTATTAGAGAATAGTTTGAGTGCACGTTCGATTAAATGGCGTGTTAGTGCATACCGAACAAAACGTTCTTTTGCTGAAGTTATGTTGTCTGAAACAATGGTCTATCAAGTCGAGCAAGTCTTCTTGATACATCGAGAAACAAGTCTTCTGATTAAGCATCTCACTTCAGCAAATGCTGTCGTTAAAGATCCAGATATGGTTTCTGGAATGCTTTCGGCCGTGACTGAATTTGTCAAAGATTCTTTCGTTGTAAATAAGCAGCAGAATGTAAAGTCTATAAAATTTGGCCAACTCAATCTTATATTTGAAGCTGGGCCACATGCAATTATCGTAGCTGCAGTGCGCGGGTTAATTCCATCTGATTTGCAGGTAACTATTCGTGAACAAGTAGAGGAGTTGCATCGGTTATTTGGAAGTACATTAGAGTCATATGACGGAGTTGCAGATGAATTCCCAGATACTTACATACAGCTTGAAAAATGCTTATTGCGTAAAAAGAAGAATGATGAGCTTGATCTAGAAAATAAGAAAAAGCTTCCATGGTCAGGAATCATGGCTATCAGCTTGCTGATAATATTGCCATTTATATGGTGGGTGTTTAATAAAATCGAACAAGATAATTGGGATAATCTTCTAAATCAGTTGCAAGCAGAGCCAGGTATCGTAATTCTTAATTATGATAAACAAGATGGCAAGTATATTGTAAATGGTTTGCGAGATGCTTTATCAAAAAATCCAGCAGAAATTATTGCAGCGCATCAAGAATTTGATAAACCAGTAATGCTTAATATGAACTCCTATTACTCTAACGAGAAGGATATAGTTCAGATGCGAATATTGGATGTATTGGCTCCACCAGCAGGTGTTTTAGCTAAGGTTGAGCAGGGTATTTTAGTTATCGAAGGCGATGCAGACGCTGACTGGATAGCTGATTTGCCAAACAAGCTGCCGTTTTTATGGGGTGTGAGCAAGCTGGATACTTCTCAATTAAATGAGGTGGCTGATTTAGAGAAGGAAATACTGCAGCTCATCGGTTCTATTGAAGGTGTGGTGATAGAATTTGCACCTAATTCAAGCGAGTTGGGCTCAGATAATTTAAAATTAATAAATTATATTCATCATCAAGTTAATGATTTGCATGCACTCGCTCAAAAAGTAGGTAAAGGATTTAAACTTGGAATACTTGGATTCGCTGATACTTCAGGTACGTCATCTGTCAATATAGCAATTAGTGAAAATAGAGCTAGAAGTGTTCATGAAGCTTTAGTGGGCATAGGAATTACTGATGATATTTTACTTGCTAAGGGATTAGGAAGTTATGATGAAGAGTTAATTGAAGCAAGTAAATTGAACTGCCCGTTACAACGCTGTGCAATGTTTGAGATTTATATTGATTAAGTTGGTTTTTTAAATATTCCATAATTAAACTTAGTATAAAACACTATATGTCTACTACAAATTTCGAAACGCTTGCATCTTTATATAGAAGGTTAGGGATTGTTGTTTTAGAGCAACAGCAAGATAAAAGCATTCGTTTGATCTCTCCTAAACCCGAATGGTTTTCGTTGCTAGTAAAGTTGGATAAAGAAGCTAGTGATGGCCGTGTCCATTCCATTACATCGAATGTTTTAAATTCTTTTATTGAAGAAGAAGTGCATCAGATGTGGATCACCGCACAAGAATCTATAATTTCACCCATCTGGATTGAAGTTGACGTTACAGATAAAAGCATGCCATTTGAGGTTACAGCACTGCGTCAGGTGGATAGAATGTTACTCATCATCAAGAATGTGCCAAACGCTTATGAAGCAAAACAATCACAAGCTAAACAAGCGCGTGAAAATGATTTACTAAAAAGTTTATTAGAAGACAAAAAAGCAGAACAAGCTCAAAAAATTGCATCTCGTGAAACAGAACTTGAGCAAGAGATTAGCGAGCGAAGAGCCCTAGAAAAGCAGCTTACACATCTTGCTTTTCATGATGCGCTTACCAATCTGCCTAACAGAACATTGTTTACTGATAGATTGCAAAGAGCTATAGCAGAAGCAGAACGAAAGAAAGAGTCTGTTGTAGTGATGTTTATTGATCTAGATGATTTCAAAAAAGTAAATGATTCATTTGGCCATCACGTCGGTGACAAAGTGATTCAAGCAGCCGCTTTACGATTAAAAAAATGTTTGCGTGATATAGATTCCATTGCACGACTGGGTGGTGATGAATTTACTTTGTTAGTGCCTCATATGGGTAATCACGAAGATATAGAAATCATTGCGCGCAGACTAATAGAGTCATTAGATGATCCGATTGTAGTTGAGGGCACTGAATTCCGCATGTCTATTAGTATCGGTATATCTGTTTTCCCTAATGATGCAAATAATGAGGATAGTTTGTTACGTAATGCGGATACCGCCATGTATTTTGCCAAGCATACCCATGGGCCTAGTTATAAGTTTTATGTTCAAGATATGGGAACATCTCCTTCAAAGCGTCTGGCACTAGTCTCTGATATTGAATTTGCATTACAACAAAAAGAATTTTTCCTGGTATATCAGCCGATTATTAACATAAAAAGTATGGAAGTAATGGGTGCTGAAGCACTAATAAGGTGGAGACGTTCAGATGGCGAGATAGTAGAGCCTGAACGCTTTATACCTCTTGCATGTGAGTCGGATCTAATTATTAAAATTGGTTCATGGGTGATTGAGCAGAGTTGCAATCAGCTTAGAAATTGGCGTGGTATTTATGGTGACAAGTTTAGAATGAATATTAACTTGTCTGTACGCGAGTTAGAGTCTAGCAAGTGTAGAGATATACTAAAAAAGAATATGCAAGAGATGCATTTGCCACCAGGTTCGTTAGAGATTGAAATTACAGATACCGTACCTATCGAAAAATCGAATATCATGCCTATGAATATTGATTTTCTTAAAAGTTTGCATATTTCAACCGCTATTGACCGTTTTGGGGATCGACAAACTTCTTTGAAATCGATTAAAGCGCTGGGTTTAAACTCTATTAAGATAGATCGTTACTTTTTAAATGAAATAGAATCTGATCAAGATAGTTATGAAGTCTTTAAAGGCATTGTTGGTCTGAGTTTGTCATTATCTAAGAATATTTTGGTAGAGGGTGTAGAGACACAGGAGCAGCTGGAAATGATTTCTAATATGAGTATTGATGAAGCGCAAGGATTTTTCTTTACACAACCATTAGAATCACACTTTTTTGATCAGTGGATGAAAGAATTTGAAATGAAGCAGAAAACCCAGTTAAAGGTAGTTGAAAAAAGAAATCTTAGTTAGCGCTTTGCTTGTCTAAGGTATAGTGTTGTTCAACATATTCATTAAGAATCGTTTTAAACTGCTCAGCAATTTGGTCACCTTTTAAAGTAGTAAATTTATCGCCGTCGACATATACTGGCGCAGTGGGTGCTTCACCAGTGCCAGGTAAGCTAATACCAAGATTTGCGTGCTTGCTTTCACCTGGACCATTTACTACACAACCCATAACGGCAACTTTCATTTCTTCAACACCACTATATTGCTGTTTCCATAATGGCATCTGGGTTTTTAGGTAATCCTCAATATCTGCTGCCAAGTACTGAAAATATTCACTTGTTGTGCGTCCACATCCAGGGCAAGAAGTAACTTCTGGAGTGAAGGATCGCAAGCCCATCATTTGTAAAATTTGCTGCCCAACAATGACTTCATTTGTGCGTGCACCACCTGGCTCAGGGGTTAATGAAATACGAATGGTATCGCCAATACCTTGTTGTAATAAAATTGATAACGCAGCAGTAGATGCAACAATCCCTTTGCTGCCCATTCCTGCTTCAGTTAGGCCTAGATGTAAAGCGTAATCACAGCGTGAAGCGATATCACGATATACGCGTATTAAAGCTTGCACTTCGCTGAGTTTGCAAGACAAAATAATTTTATTATGTGCAAGTCCAATTTTTTCAGCAAGCTCAGCACTTTCTAAAGCAGATGTGATTAGCGCTTCATGCATTACCTCTTGAAGTGTCTTGGGTTGTGAGGATGCTTTGTTTTCATCTAGCATTTTTGCTAATAAATCTTGGTCCAAGCTTCCCCAGTTAACGCCAATACGTACAGGCTTGTTATTTGCGCACGCAATTTCGATAATTTCACTGAATTGTTTGTCACCGCGGCCTACATTGCCAGGGTTGATGCGGTATTTATCTAATGCTGTTGCACAATCAGAATATTTTGTAAGTAAGCGACTTCCGTTAAAATGAAAGTCACCAACAAGCGGGACGTCTATGCCGGCGTTGTTTAGTTGTTCACGAATACTTGGAACTGCTTTTGCAGCATCTTTGTTATTAACGGTGATGCGGACTATTTCAGATCCTGCTTTGGCTAAATCGATAACTTGGGCAACGGTTTTATCAACGTCAGCAGTATCGGTATTGGTCATTGATTGGACAACAATAGGAGAATGGCCACCTACTGTTACATTGCCGACTTCAACTGCGGTACTATTGCGTCGAAAATTCATTGAACTCATAGTATGACTAGTCTCGATAAATAATGGTTATTAACAAACTAGTATCTTAACTCATTCCGGTGTTTTTGCGGGTAGAATTAGATTGATTAAGCTCAAAAATATTTCGAATATTCCATAATATTATGTATTGGCAAGATAAGTTAACCATACAATCTGTAGGTAGAGGCACGTATGAGATCACCAGTAATATTGAACAGTTGATTCAAGCCTCTGGCATTCAAGTAGGTTTATGCAATGTGTTTATTCAGCATACTAGTGCATCGCTTATAATAAGCGAAAATGCAGATCCTTCGGTGCGGGATGATTTGGAAACCTTTATGAAAAAATTATGTCCTGATGGTGACTCAATGTTCACACATAAAGCAGAGGGGCCAGATGATATGCCTGCACATGTGCGTGCAATGTTGACACAAACTGAATTAACCGTACCCATTATAGAGGGTATATCTGGGTTAGGCGTTTGGCAGGGTGTGTATCTTTGGGAGCATCGAACTATTGCGCATCAAAGGCAGGTTATTGTTACCATGCATGGACAATAATTCATGAACAATAAGTAATGAATGGATTTTCAGAAATTCGCTGTGTTGTTTTTGATTTAGATGACACTTTGTGGCCATGTGAGCCCACTATATTGAATGCTGAAGCCAAGCTGTATGAGTGGCTTGAGAAAATGTATCCACGTGTAACCAATAAATATTCGTTGGATGACATGCGTAAGCAACGAGAAAGTTTTGCAATACAGAACCCACAAATTGCGCACGATGTTACGGCTCTTCGTAAGCAATCTCTAGCTGAGTTAGCTAAAGATTTTAATTATTCACATGACTTATCAGTAGACGGTTTGACGTTGTTTAGAAAGTATAGAAATAAAGTTCATTTGTATGACGATAGTTTGCCCACTATAAAAAAGTTAAGTAAACATTTTAAGTTGGGTGTAATTACTAATGGTAATGCAGACCTTGAAGCAATAGGCTTGAATGAGCATTTTGATTTTGTTGTAACGGCAGAAGAGGCTGGTTCAGCAAAGCCAGACCAAACAATCTTTGACTTTGCGCGTAGCAAAGTTAATTTAAAAACGCATCAGTTGCTTTATGTTGGAGATCATCCCGTCAATGATGTGCTCGGGTCTAGAAACAGTGGCTGGAAATCACTATGGTTTAATCCATCTAATAAAGACTGGGTTGAAGACATGCAGCCCGATGCAGAAATTAATAAGCTTAGTGAATTACCAGGCTTGTTATCTGTGTGAAATTATTTTTATAAGGAGAAAAGAATGTCAGACACCACCACGCCAGGGTTAGAGGAAAGGATCGTAAAATTAGAACGCATTATGTTTACGATGAGAATTGCAATTGTGGTGTTGGTCGGCTTTATGATGTACGACGCGTTATCACCTGAAACAGGATCGGATATCATCTTTGCAGATAAAATCAAATCCAGGCAGTTTGTGTTGTTGGGGCCTAACGATGAGCCGATTGGCTATTGGGACTACAAAGACACCAAGGGTTTGAAATTATATTCAAAACAAGGTGATCACGTATTGGTAAGTCCTGAGGCGCTAACTTTCTTTCAAGATAAATTAAATCCTGAAGTAAAATCAAAGTACGACTAGATTTTTTAGATTGATCTAGTCAGGTCAGGCCAGGCCAGGTAAAGTCTATGAGAATTGCATGCATAGCTAATAACTTACCTTGTCTAATCTAACTTTTGTCCATACTTCTTTTTAAATAATTTTTTAGATTGTTTAACCCACTCATCTCGGCTAATACGGTCAGGGAAGCTTCCTAGAGTGGTCGCAAGCGTTTCAATGTCTGCAGCTTTTAGGCGGCCAAGCTGTTCATAGGAATAGACTCCAAACTCGTTGAGTTTCTTTTCCATCACAGGCCCTATGCCTTTGACTACCTGGAGATCATCTTTCACAGTAGCGGCTGCAATATTTAAACCTTTGCTTGGTGCGTTGAGGCCTGCTTTAGGCTTTTTGGCTGCTACCTGAGTTGTTTTTTCTGCTTTTTTCTTAGCTGCTTTGGCTGGTGTCGGTTTGGCTGGTTTTGTAGCGCCAGCCTGTAGTAATGCTAGCTTAGATTTAAATGCTTCAATGGTTTGTTTGTGTTCGCGTAACATAGCTAAGTCTTGCTTTGATGAAGCTAGCTCGCTTTCCAGTGAAGATAACTTGCCTTTATATTCTTGTACTGCTGCAGCGCTAGATGCTTGCGCTCTGTTTTCTGCAGTACGAACTTGATCACGTAAATCATCAATGATTGCATCTTTTTCTTCACAGGTGTCTACAAATACACGTTCTTTCTCGCTCGACTCAAGCTTGATCTCATTAATCTGCTTATAAGTGCGACCTAAAACATTATTTTTAGAGGTGCCAGCAAGTCTAACTTTATCCAAGAAGCGGTTAAACTTATTGTCGTTATTGGGTTGTTCGAGCGGAGTTAACTCATCCACTCGGTTTTTAAACTTTGAAAGCTCTGTTTGGTTTATAACATTCTGGTCTGCAAGATCTTTATTACGTAATTTTTGAAGTTCCTGTATTTCAGAATCTGCTTTAGTTTTATAGGCATGTAGTTCTGCTTTGGCTGCATGTGCTTGTTGTTCTAGCGCAGGGTGAAGCTCGCGTAAGCGTTCAGTATCTAAGCGGTCATGTCTCCATTTACTTTGCACTTGTCCAACCATGCCGTACAAACTACGAATACTATTTTCCGAAGATGTAACTTTGCTATTTAATCTAACTACTTTGCCTGTCATATCGGTTAATCGTATTTTTTGATTAGCAACTTCTTGGCGATCAGATCTCCACTTGCTTTGTACCTGTCCCACCATGCCATACAGGCTACGAATATTATTTTCTGATGAAGTGACTTTGCCATTGAGACTTTGCACTTTGCCAATCATATCAGTAAGTCTGAATTTATATGCTTCTTGATCGGTAACGTGTTTATTTAATCGTTTAATTTTTTGATTGGCTTCAGCATGCTTGTCTACATATTGGCAGGCTAAATTTTCAAAATCATTGCGTTCACGCAGTGTTTGTTGATATTTGTTTTGTAAATTCTTAATCCATGTTTGGTGTGTAGGTAACTGTTTCGCTTTTTTTAATGTTGTTTGCCAACGAGATGTCATCAGCATTAAATCACCGCTTTGACTGGCATATTTGGACTGGATATCACGGTACTGTGTTTTATAGCTAATTAGTTGCGTTTTAGTAGCCTCTAACTCATCAGCTTGAGCGTTTAGCTCATTTTCTTTTGTTTCTATTATAGAATCATGTTCGCTTCGTAAGTCTGCTAATGCGTTATTGCATGAGCAGTTACGCATAAACCAGCCCACTAGAGCTCCAATGATTCCTGCGGCTAGTAAATATAGTAATAATTCATTTAACAAATAACTCATAGTGGTTTCTCTATAATAATTATCTTAAGGCTTATTTATTGTGTAGGGGTTACATTAAACTCAATACGTCTATTTAGCGCGCGTCCTTGAGCAGTATCGTTGTCATATATGGGTAGTGATTCGCCGAAGCCTTCTGCGGTAAGACGTTCTGCTTGGATGCCTGAGTTTGTAACATAATCAAGGACAGCTTGCGCACGCAGTTGGCTTAACTGTTGGTTTAGGTTTTCGCCTCCTACGCTATCGGTATGACCTTCAATCGCAACGTTAAATTGAGTGTGTTCGGTTAATACGGTAACCACCTCATCAAGTATCAATTTTCCTTCAGGTGTAATTTCATTGCTGCCAAATTTGAAGGTGATACCGGAAAGGTCTAGCGTTTGTAATAACTCTTCTACTACTTCAGCCTCTTGTTGTTCTACAGGTGTTTCAATAACTGCAGCAATGGGTTCAGGTGTTGGTTCGGGCTCAGGTTCAGGTTCAGGTGCAGGCTCGGGAGCAGGTTCAGGCTTTGGTTCAGGAACCAGTTGTGGAGATGGTTCAACTATTGCGGGTTCAACAACTTCTAGTTGATTGTCGACTATTCGTATTCCATTCAATGAAGAAACGATATTTTCAATCTCGCTGGAGCGGTCTTGACTGACTACGGTGCCGGTTAATAATGCATCACGACCATCCATGTTTACTACGACGCCACCTACCTGTTTTTCTTTAAGCAGTTCATTGCTCTTGTAGCTTAGATCATTTTGTATGCTTTCTGCCTTGTTGGCTTTAGAGTATAGATATAAGGCTGTAAGCGCTGCTATCCCTAAAATCAATGGGATGAGTATGCAAAAAGTACCATTATTTGTACGTTGATCGGTCATGGTTAGATTATATTTTTTATTGTTTTCAACGGTTAGAAATTAGTATTCTCCAACTGTTGGTTAGTATTGCTTGATCGTCATAAATTCGCAAACAAAATTGTATGAATCTATTCGGTGAATTGAGAAAGGGTACGAAAATTACTCACAAATATTCCTTATAAAATTAAGGGAAATGAGTTATTTAATCATGCTCGATATTTTTGATTAAGCGTGATTACCTAATCAGGCAGATGTGATTCTTTAACTGCAGGTTTTTGTAGCATTAAGTATTAGAATTTATGCGGAAGCTTGTTCGTTGGGAGAAGGAATGTTTTCCGTAAGTTTTTCGATTAGCGTAATAAAATTTTTGTTTTCAACCGTGGTTAGATCATTGAGTACACTTTTATAGGCCTTATCCATCAAATCGATGCCAAATTTTGCAATATTATCACCCGTAGGAGTGAGTTCTATGTCCACAACTCTCCTGTCTAAGCGGTTATGTGAGCGACGGATGCATTGTTTTTCTTCTAGCTGATCTAAATAACGACTGACCGTTGCGCGCTCAATCATTAATTCATCTGCTAATTTAGCAGGTGTAAAAATCGATTTAGAAGAAATGGCATGAATGAGTCGCCATTGGTTGAATTTTAAGCCATAACTATCTAGCTCTTTATTCAAGGTAGTTCTCGTAAATGCATTTAATCTATCTGCAAATGAAATAATCATCGGCAAAGCATCATTAGAATTATAGTTAGTTATATCACTCATATTCTGTGTGAGATTTATTGTTCCAAATCAATGATTTATTAAACCATACACTTGAAGAGAGAAGGGCTCGAAAAGAACTGAAATTACGATTGTTTACAGTTATTGTTTATGACAATTAGCGATTGTTAACGAGCCGGATACTTTCTACTCAGGCTCTCTTTTAGACAGTTGATGGTGCCCCGAGTAGGAGTCGAACCTACGACCTTCCCCTTAGGAGGGGGACGCGCTATCCAGCTGTGCCATCGGGGCATTTAGATCAATTATTCATAAAATAGATCATTATATTGAAATTAATGAATTAGATAAATATATGGAGAAGGCGTATAAATTACCTACTTTAAA
>CAZFEP010000039.1:0-15580 GCA_964517365.1 uncultured Thiotrichales bacterium
TTACCACTCAAGCCATGGTGGCAGATGCACCATCTAAAGACGACCACGACCATGGCGCACCAGATATGGGTGACATGGGCGGCATGGGCGGCATGGGTGGAATGGGTGGAATGGGCGGCATGATGTAAATCATTCTTTCCTCACTCGTAGAAAAGATTAAGGCCTCGCAATGCGGGGCCTTTTTTATGCTTATATTTCTTATTTCTCGTCATTGCGAGGAGCGTAGCGACGCGGCAATCTAGTCATCACATATAGATCCTTTCGGAAATTACTTTTAGTTCTGTCGCTGGGTTCTCGGACCCAGGGCCGAGGAACTTTTGTTTCGGCAAAAGTTCCCAAAACCATTTGCGCGTAACATCACTTAATCTGAGAATGCTCGATGAATTTGGCGGCTCACCAACTCGCTACGCTCAAACACGGTTCGCCTTCTCCCAAATTAATCTTGCGCTTCTCAGCGTGATGTAATGCGCGAAGAAGAGGTGCTATATTTATATTATTCTGACTTATATTTTCGACAGATTATGGACTTCACTGTAACTAAACAGATTAATCGGTTGTGTGTCGAGAATGAGTCAGAACAGTATTATTTTAAGAATAAATTATTCTCACTATCTTCTGTGCTCAAAGATCAGGATGGAAAAATAGTTGCTTCAATGAAAAGGAAAAGTTGGTGGAACTTATCATTTGATCTTGCTGCTTCTCAACAAAAATACAATTTCGTGAGTGGATTGAATGACTGCGTATTATATTTGGATTCCACAAATCAGGAATACAGAACATATGGGGCATGGAGTTTTTTTGAAAAAACGGGCGTGCCAGTTACTGAGCTTAAGCGTGTTACAAGTAACAGAATAGGAAAGTATTTGCTAAAATTAGAAATGATGAGCATAAGATGGCTTTAATTATAGCTAGCTGTATGATTTACAGGATACATATTGAGAGCCCAGTTACTGGTTGTTAGCTAGCTATATATTTTGGCTATGTAATTTAATTATGAGAATTGATCCTGCGAGTCATTTAGTGGTTGGGGTGCGTTATGTGCCTTCGCCTAATTTTGATGAGCGACCCGAAGGCACGTCACTTTCTTTGCTGGTGGTTCATAATATTAGTTTACCGCCGAATGAATTTGGTGGGCCGTATATTGAACAGTTATTTACTAATCAACTCGATCCTAGTGCGCATCCTTATTTTGAAGAAATAAAAGATCATAAAGTTTCTGCCCATATTTTAATTCGGCGTGATGGTGAGGTGGTTCAGTTTGTACCGTTTAATAAACGCGCATGGCATGCGGGTGAGTCGGAATATAAAGGTAGTGAAAACTGCAACGACTTTGCTATTGGTATTGAGTTGGAAGGTGCAGATGAAACGCCTTATGAAGAGGTTCAATATATGGTGCTAGCTACCTTGATTGATTCGCTTAGGATGGCGTATCCGTCGCTAACTAAAGAAGATATTGTGGGGCATTCTGATATTGCACCTAATAGAAAGACCGATCCCGGGCTAGCATTTCAATGGAAAAAATTTCGAGAACAGTTGACCTAAGAGAAACAAAAATTTCCAATAAGCACAAGTCGTGATAATTTTGGTCTAAGGTAAATAGGATGTATCTAACAGACGCCGATCTCTAAATTATCGGTCTAAGAGAATGCTAAAAACTTACTTCTCTAAAGTATTCCGCCTAAGACATATTTTTGCTTTTCTCTAAAACAAGTTTCTGCCAACTCTTGCCTATGTACCCTTCAATGGGTTTGAAGTTAGCTTTGTAATTCATTTTTTGGCTCGCTTCTATCCAATAACCAAGATATAAGTAAGGCAGCTTTATATCTTTGGTTTGTTGTATCAGTTGTAGAATCGCTAACGTGCCCATTCCTCGCTTTTCATATTCCGTATCATAGAAAGTGTATACTGCGGAGAGTCCTTGTGGCAGCACATCGAACACAGCCACCGAGATTAATTTTTTATCTAGGCGAAATTCAAGCAAATGGGTTTCTGACCAAGTGCCTAAGATAAAGTCTTCGTAATCTTTCTGTGCGGGTTTGCTCATCGGGCTATCGGTGTGGCGGCTTTGAAGATACTTTGTATATAAATCAAAGTGCTCTTGCTTGAAGTGATTATCTACACGAGATATTTCAAGGTCTTGGTTATCTTTAAGCGCACGTTTCTGTGAACGGTTGGGTTTGAATTCATCTACGTTCACACGTGTGGGTACACAAGCGCTACATTCTGGACATTGAGGACGATAAAGATGGTTGCCATTTCTACGAAATCCATAGTCAATTAGCCAGCTATAGGTTTGGGTAGAGATTTTTTCATTTGGATCAGCGAAAATATTGAGACTGTATTGGTCAGATAAATAACCACACGGGTGAATGGGTGTTTGGTAAAAATCCATAACGCTATTATTAAGCCGGTATACTTAATTTGCCAATAAATATTGGTTTGAAATTCAATAACAAAAAATAAATGTATAAGCAGCTACACGCTACGTTATCGGCAATGAGCCAAGACCAAAAGCTTGATTTATTAGCAGGTGGAAGTATTGGAATAGAAAAGGAATGTCTTCGAGTTGATCAAAACGGCTCATTATCTCAACAACCCCACCCCGCGTCTTTAGGGTCTGCATTAACCAATCCATTTATCACCACAGATTTTTCTGAAGCACTATTAGAGCTGATAACGCCTCCTGAGCCTAGTGTTACTGCAGCTTTGGATTATTTGCAAAAAATTCATCAGTTTGTCTATTCACAACTTGAAGACGAATCGCTTTGGAATGCCAGTATGCCATGCGTGGTTGCTGGAGAGGAAGGTATACCGATAGCTCAGTATGGTACTTCGAATTCGGGTTTGATGAAAACGGTATACCGGCGTGGCTTGGGACATCGATATGGAAAAATGATGCAAGCGATTGCAGGGGTGCATTTTAATTATTCGGTGCAAGAATCATTTTGGCCTTATTACCGTCAGCAACGAGTACAAGATGAAACATCACTACAAGACTTTACTTCTGAACAGTATTTAGGATTGATTCGTAATTTAAAGCGTTATGGTTGGTTGGTGTTTTATTTGTTTGGTGCTTCGCCTGCAATTTGTAAAACTTTTTTAAGCGGCCAACCCAATAAGCTTGAAAAGTATGACAGCAATACGTATTACCTGCCGTATGCAACAACTTTGCGCATGGGTGATATAGGGTATACCAATAAAAAAGAGAATGAATCAGGGGTGCAAGCTTGTTATGACAGCTTGCCTTCCTACATTAAATGTTTAACCAAAGCGATTGAAACCCCTTGTCCTGAATATGAAAAAATTGGGGTGAAAGTGGATGGTGAGTATCGTCAATTGAACGCCAATATCCTACAAATAGAAAATGAGTATTACAGTACGATTCGACCCAAACAACCGCTAGTTAAAAATGAAAAACCCGTGCATGCACTTGGAAAAAGAGGGGTGCAATATATTGAGCTTAGATCACTAGATCTTAATTTATATGAGCCACTTGGTGTGGGGGATACACAACTATATTTTCTTGAAGCCTTCATGTTGTTTTGTTTATTACAAGAAAGCCCTTTGATTGATAAAGCTGAGCGTAAGTCTATTGAAGGCAATGATAGTAAAGTGGCGCATCAGGGTCGTGAGCCTGAACTCAAGCTTGTTAAACAACAGCAATCAGTAGCTTTGCAGAGTTGGGGAAGAGAATTATTGGCAGAAATGCAACCTATTTGTTCTATTCTGGATAGCCAAAATGGCACCACTCATTACACACAAGCACTGGATGCTCAGCGAGCTGTAATTGAAGGTACTAATTTAACCCCTTCAGCAAGAATATTGCAGGATATGCATGATAATCAGGAGTGTTTTTTTGAGTTTGCAAACCGAATTTCTAAACAACATGAAATACAACTACGTAACAATACGTTAAGTGAAAAAGACATGGCTTTTTTCAAATCCCATGTACGACAGTCGGTTGAAAAACAAAGACAAATTGAGGCATCCGACACAATATCTTTTGATCAGTTCCTGCACAATTATTTTATGAGTTGAGAGTCTGAACATTAAATGCTGAAACAAGGAAGTTACGGCTAAGGAAGTTTAAAATGAGTAAAGTTGGAGTTATCGCGTTAGCGTTATTAGGGTTCGTTTTAATGAGTGGTGCTGCCCATGCAGAAATATTTAAATGGGTGGATGAAAACGGTAAAGTTCATTTTAGTGATCGTAAAACCAGTCCTAAAGCACAAACGGTAAATGTAAAAACAGGTGCTAAAACACTTGGTCAGAATGATGGCCAAAAAGATGGCCAAAAAGATGGTCAGGACGTCGACCAAAATGCTAGCAACGATCAAAGCCCCGAAGAATATTTACTGAATCAAAAGAAATATGTAAATTTTCTTACTTCAGAACGTCTTGAACGACAAGAAAAGCGTCAAGCAGCCCAGCAAGAAAAAGATAAAAAACGAAAATTATGTGCTGCTATGCAAGATAAATTAAAAGGCTTCACGGATGGAAATATTCGTTGGTATGAACTGGATGAAAAAACTGGTGAAAGAGTCTTTGCTTCAGATGATCAAATAAATATTAGAAAACAAGAGCTTCAATCTGAAATTAAATCCAACTGTAGCTAATATCTACAGCTAGATTCTTTGTAGTAAATATTTATTGCTCCCTGTACTGTACAGGTGGGTGCGGTGCATAACCAACTTCGTAATCCTTTGGCCAAAAGCGGTTATTTTTTTCGTGATAGTGATGATGTGCACAATCTATAATTTTCTTATTGCATAACGACTCTCGCCATTCGTATTTGTAAAAATTTTTCGATAGTGCATGTCTTTTAGCTTTAAATTTTACATGTCGCACATGTGAAGTGGCATGCTCACCAAAGCCTGTACCCGCTTCTTTTTCAGTTGACTCACTGGCAACAGAATCATTTCTACTAGAAGGGCGATGCGACCTATTCTTTGCGGCAGATTGAGGTGTATGGAAGCTATATTCTTTATTGCGTTTAGCTAAAACAGGCAAGTTTTCCTCAAATACTGCAACGGCTATCACACCCATAGCGGAATCATCATCAAATGCTTGAGCATAAGAATCCTCTGATTCAGTAAAATAAAATTTATGGATGTCTTTGCTGCTGGTGCGCCAGCCAGCATAGGAGTGTGTTTGATAAGGACCCAATATGTACATATTTTCATTATGTTTCAGATTAGATTTTTTACCCGAAATGATATTTCGCCCATCTACTGCTATTACTAGGCCAATACGCTGATTTGAGTGGTTACGTATCTTTAATGAGTAATTTTCTCCATTGATAGCCTCAACGTATGAGTGGTATTCTTTTTTAAGGTGCCTTTGATTGACTGGATAGATTGAGAATCTAGTGCCATTATCAGAGATTATCTCGATTTCTACCGGCTGGTAGTTTTTATCAAATTTACTCGATGCTATACAGGGAACTGTTAAACTATAGGCTAATAGCACCAATAATAACCCAAATTTTAGATATCTCCCGTCCACGTTAATAATACTCATTATCGAATTCCTTTTAATCATGGTTAATGTTGTTTGTTAAACCTATAAACGTAATAAATATTCGATTGGGTTAAATAGAAGAAGGTTTATTTTGAGAAGAAGGTTTATTTTGCAGGCAGCAAAAAATACACCCGTAATTAAAGATCTAGTACTGATCGGCGGTGGCCATAGCCATGTGGCGGTGCTTAAAAAGTTTGGTATGAACCCTGTTGAGGGTTTGCAGATTACGCTAATTACGCGTGATGTTCATACACCTTACTCTGGCATGCTGCCTGGCTATATTGCAGGACATTATAGCTACGATGAAAGTCATATAGATCTCAGGCCTCTTGCAAGGTTTGCAGGTGCGCGTTTAATTCATGCTTCAGCTACCGCTCTTAAACCAGAAGAAAAATTGATTATATGTGGGGATCGGCCTGCCATTAATTATGATGTGCTTTCCATTAATACTGGGTCTACACCTTCACATATTGAAGTGCCTGGCTCGAAACAACATGCTTTAGCAGTTAAACCTATTAATGAGTTTTTAGTGGGCTGGAATGAACTCATGCAAAATGCTCTTGTTAATAAGGGTGAGTTTAAAGTTGTAGTGGTTGGGTCTGGAGCGGGTGGTGTAGAAGTTGCATTAGCTACCCAATTTCATTTGCAACAATTGTTAGCGCAGAATAATCATTCTACTGAGTCGCTAAAATTCGAATTAATTGCAGGTAGTGGCCCGGTCCTGGCTTCGCATAACACTTCAATTCAAAAAAGATTTAGGCGTGTGTTATCTGAGCGTAATATAACTATTCATAAAGGAAACAAAGCAAAGCGAGTTGATGAAAACAAGATTGAACTTGATTCTGGAGAACTGTTGAGTGCTGATGCAATTATTTGGGCAACCCATGCTTCCGCACCCAGTTGGTATAAGCAGTCAGGCCTTGCAGTAGATGATAAAGGATTTATTCTAATTAATGAATTTATACAATCCGTTTCACATAAAGATGTATTTGCTGCAGGTGATATTGCAACCGTAACTAATTACCCAAGGCCAAAATCAGGTGTATTTGCAGTGCGACAAGGCCCACCTTTATATGAAAATATAAGACGCGCACTGACAAATAAAACACTTAAGAAGCATATCCCTCAAATAAGCTTTTTAAGCTTAATAAGCACTGGAGACAAATGCGCAATAGGTTCGCGTGGTATTTTTACATTTGAGGGTGCTTGGGTCTGGAAGCTGAAAGATTATATTGATCGTGAGTTTATGCATCGATATAACCAACTACCAGAAATGAAAAGTGATCAAGCTGCAGTAAATAGTGAGTTAGCAAACCCAGATGAACTAAAAGATATCTCTGCAATTGCAATGCGATGCGGTGGATGCGGGGCTAAAGTTGGAAGCAATGTATTGAGTAGAGTGGTTAATCAATTAACTACGGTTAAACGTGAAGATGTAATTTTAGGTTTGGATGCGCCGGATGATGCAGCGGTACTTGAAGTGCCTGCAGGTAAAGTACAAGTCCAGTCTGTAGATTATTTTCGCTCGTTTATTGATGACCCATATGTGTTCGGGCAAATTGCTGCAAATCATAGTTTGGGAGATATATTTGCTATGGGCGCCGAGGCTCAAGCAGCCATGGCCATAGCTACTGTTCCCTACGGTAAAGAGCGTGTAGTAGAGCAGCAATTACACCAAATAATGGATGGCGCTTTGCAGGTGTTAAATCAACATAATGCAGCCCTTATTGGTGGCCATTCTAGCGAAGGGGCTGAATTATCATTTGGATTAAGTGTTACAGGCTTAATCGAAAAGCAAAAAATATTAGCTAAGGGTGGCATGCAAGTGGGTGATGTCATTATCATTACAAAACCTGTTGGTACAGGTGCGTTGTTTGCCGCTGATATGCGTGGCAAAGCAAAAGGCCGATGGATAACTCAAGCTATTGAGTCAATGATATTTTCAAATCATGCAGCAGCACAATGTTTATATAAATATGATGTGCACGCCTGTACCGATGTTACGGGCTTTGGAGTGCTTGGCCACTTAGTGGAAATGGTGCGTGCTGGGCAAGTGGATATTAGTATCGATCTAAATAGCCTGCCCATTCTTGAAGGTGCTTTAGAAAGTATGCAGCAAGGTATCTTTAGTTCTTTGCAGCCTTCTAATGTTCGTTTACGTCGTGCCATTAAAAATCAACAAGCTGTGGCAGAGCATGCGTTATATCCGCTTTTGTTTGATCCGCAAACTGCAGGTGGCTTGCTAGCAACCATACCGGCTCACCACAAAGATGCATGCATTGCAGAGTTGCATAATCTTGGTTATCAAGATACCTGTGTAATGGGTAAAGTTGAACCATCGACTGATGCGGTAGAAAGCATAACGATTAACGTTTAGAAAGACTATTTGAAATGATCAATGCCATTATTTGGTTGGTAATATTTTTTGCTGTGCTTATTTGGTCTGGGATCCAGCCAAAAGATCAATTAACCTGGTTTTTGGAAGTGTCGCCAGCAATGATAGGTATCGTGGTAATGTCATTAACGTACAATCGTTTTCGTTTAACGCCATTAATTTATTTCTTAATTCTTGTGCACTCCGTCATCCTAATGGTGGGCGGTCACTATACTTATGCAGAAGTACCATTGTTTGAATATTTTAAGGAGTGGTTCGGGTTTGCGCGAAATAACTACGATAAGGTAGGACATTTTGTGCAAGGGTTTGTGCCCGCTTTAATTGCAAGAGAAATTATTATTCGTAAAAATATAATTCCAGGTTCTTTTTGGCAGTTTTTCTTTATTGTTTGTTTTTGCTTAGCTTTCAGTGCTTTTTATGAGCTAATAGAGTGGTGGGCTGCACTTATAGTGGGTGAGGATGCAGAGGCATTTTTGGGCACCCAAGGTTATGTCTGGGACACTCAATCCGATATGGGATTAGCATTGTTGGGCGCGATATTAGCTTTAGTGCTTCTAAGTAAACTTCACGACAAACAGATAAATCAATTATGAATCTAAAATGCTTTTAAACAAAAGAAAGCCCGCGAGTTTAGTGTGAGGCGGGCTTTCATTGCAGGCTTATTTATGTGAGATGTTGTATGTGCCGAGCGTTACGTATTGATGTTAATTTGCCCTGTTAAGTAGGCTTCTACTTTATCAAGACATTGATATTAAGTTACGCCAGTTCGATCTACATAAGTTGCTTAGCAGCTTGCGTTTCTAAACAACCTGTAAAACATCTACGGCTATAACGTTACGCCTAGTGTCTCTCGTATACAATTCAAACCTCATTATATTGCAAATTAAAAGTTTTAATAGATGGGTAATGATTGTCCTGACGATATTATATTGACGCTAGCAAGTGGTTTGTAATCACTTAGAAAGTTAAGAAAATTTGATATTTGATATTTGATATTAGGTATTTAATAAATTTATGAAATGCTATTAAATAATTTTTTTAGACTTTTTTTCTCATTTTTGTAGGCAAATAAATTTGCTTTTTCTTGGCAAGCCATCGTAAGTTTGCTTAAGTAGTGATTGTCTATCTCAGCTTTTAAAAGTAATTCGCGTAATGACGCGGTATCACCATAAGGGAAATAGCCAGGATATTTTTTTCCAAGCAATCCAATTGAACCGTCAATTTTTGACGCAATAACCGGCAATCCTGCTGCACAACATTCCGAGATAACGTTTGCACCGCCCTCCATTTTTGAACTGAGTACCATTAGGTTAGCGGTTGAGTAGAGTTGATTGATTTTCCAGTGTGGTACTTCATGCTTCCATTGATAACGCGAATTACGCAGCATTTCTCTTTCAGCACGTGCAGCCCATATAGGTGTATGTGCTTTGCCATAGTGTAAAACTCGAATTCGTGACTCCTCTGGTAGTTTGCGTACTGCATACGCTGCACGTAATGGGTCTTTTTCCTCACGTAAATGTCCTATCACACATATATCAAAATAGCGTTTGTTGGTAATTATTTTTCGTTTAATGAAATCTGCTGATTGATATATCACATGAACTTTTTTTTGTGCAGATTTTGGTAACGCTAAATAGGCTAAGTCATGCAGGGTGATAAGTGCATCAGCTTGTGCAATGGACCGTAATGTGGGTTTAGGATGTGTATGAATAAATTTATATAAATCAGTACCCGTGAGGGCGACAATTAGCGGCTTTTGCGGAAATTGATGATTGAAATGATTAATAAAAGCTGCACTTCGCCACGCATGTAGTGCAATCATGGCATCAAAATTGTCGCCTATTTGAGAAATGTCTTCGTTGCTCGATTTTACCGTCACCTTATGCCCTAGCTCGGTTAATATCGATTTCCACCGAGTTGCCGTTACACGATTGCCAGCACGTGAGCTTGGTAATGCAGGAGTAATGAGTATTATCTTCATGCGTGTAAATATCATAACGCTATTGTATGGTTAGCGATTAATTTAAATTTATTTTCAAATTTATTGTGAATTATCAAGAAGCTAGCGCTGATAGTATCTCTAAAGCACTTCTAGATGTACGAGGTAGAACCTTGGCGTTAGTAGAGGGGCTCAGTGATGAACAGTTGATAGGTAAAGTTTTGCCTACCGTGAACCCGTTGAAATGGGAAATCGCACATGCTGCATACTTTCATGAGGTTTGGGTATTACGTCATCTTGGCAATCACCCAGTAGTGAATGAAAAAGCAGATGAATTATTTGACTCAATTAATATATTACATGAAGAGCGTTGGGATCTGCCTTTACCTAGTTTGGTAAAAACATTTGAGTACATGAGCCAAGTATTGCAGCTCGAGCTCGAGCAACTTAGAACCATTGAGCTTAATAACTATGCTAAGTACTTTTACCTATTGGCTTTATTTCACGAAGACATGCATAACGAAGCATTTTTATGTACACGCCAAACCTTGTCGTATCCGAAACCTATTTTTCCTAAAAATAATCTTATAGAGAATAAAGATTCTTCTTGTTTGAATATAAATACTCCCGATAACATAAGTGAAGATATTCAAGTGCCTGGTGGTTTATTTATGGTAGGTGTTGAGCGCAATGATGAATTTGTTTTTGATAATGAAAAGTGGGCGCATCCAATCCAGGTAGCACCCTTCAAGATCGCTAAGTACGCAGTGACCAATGAACAGTTTTTAGAGTTTGTAGAAGATGGGGGATATGAAAAAGAACAGTACTGGAGCGAAGAGTCTTGGTCATGGTGTAAAAAAGAAAACTTGGAACATCCGGTATATTGGAAAAAAGATATCGAAAATAAGTGGTATATGAAAGTATTTGACCAGTATGTGCCACTTAAATTAAAGCATGCGGTCATACATGTAAGTTGGTTTGAAGTGAAAGCATTTTGTAAATGGTCAGCAAGGCGTTTGCCAACGGAAGCCGAATGGGAGTTTGCAGCGAGTTGTAGTCCTGATCGAGTCAATGGCCTGGTCAATGGTCTAGCTAATGATCTGGTCAATAATAATCTGTGTCAAAAAGAGGCTTATTGCTTTAAGAATGATCTCAACAAAATAAATGCAAATTTGGACTGTGCGAATATGGGTACAACAGATGTATATGCCTATCCTAAAGGTGACAGTGCATTTGGTTGTAGGCAAATGTTTGGTAATGTATGGGAATGGACTGAATCAAGCTTCAAACCCTATCCGGGATTTTCTCCAGATTGGTATAGTGAGTATTCACGACCTTTGTTCAATAAAACAAAAGTTTTGCGTGGTGGCGCATGGTCAACGCGGAGCCGTATGTTGCGTAGTACATTGCGCAATTATCATGCCCCACATCGAAATGATGTGTTTGCCGGATTTCGCACCTGTGCAATAAATTAATATAACAATACATCTAAAATTAAAAATTAACTGCGTTGTAAACTATATATGAAATGGTGGGGTAAATTATTGGGTGGTGCCCTAGGCTATGCATTAGGTGATCTAATTGGTTTGGTGATCGGAGTATTTTTAGGGCATCAACTAGACCGTACTCGCACCATTAAAGGTGATGGCCTAGGATTCAATCGTGCCTCGCAAGGACGAACTCAGGTTGCCTTTTTTGCTGCAACCTTTTCGGTGATGGGCCATATCTCTAAATCTGATGGCCGAGTTTCAGCAGAAGAAATACAATTAGCAGAGCAAGTCATGAGACAAATGCGTCTTGAGAAAGAGCAGCGCATCGCAGCGATTGAGCATTTTAATCGAGGCAAACAGGAAGATTTTGAACTGGATGAAGTGCTGCGGGACTTTCTCAATGAATGTAATGGGAAAACGGCATTGATACAGATGTTCGTTGAGATACAGCTTCAAGCTGTGTATGCAGACGGTAGTAAAAATAAAAGAGAAGAGCAGATACTTCATCATATTTGTTCAGTATTGGGTTATCCAGAGGTTTTACTGGCGCAATTGGAGTCCATGTTGTTTGCTAGCCAGCGTAGCCGGCAGTCGTATAACACAAATGGTTCTTATGCATCATCTTCGAGTGCTATAGAAGATGCTTACAAAATAATAGGGGTAGAGGAAAGCGCAACAGATGCGGAACTTAAAAAAGCTTACCGTAGACTAATGAGCCAGAATCATCCCGATAAGCTAATTTCAAAGGGCTTGCCGGAAGAAATGATTGAGATTGCGACCAATAAAACGCAAGAAATCCAAAAAGCGTATGACTTAATTTCAGAAAATAGGAAATAGATTTACATGCACACAACAATACTTAAAACTTTTTTTATTTATATTTTTCTGGTTAGCAGTGTTCATGCAAGTGGCCTAAAAAACATAAATAACGATGAGCTTAAACAGCTAATGGAACAAGGTGTTGCAGTTATTGATGTTCGAGCCCCTTCGGAATGGAACAAGACAGGCGTTGTAGAAGGCAGCCACTTGCTTATGTTTTATGATGATCAGGGTAAGTATAATTTAAATACTTGGCTTGCTGAGGTAGCAGAAATAGCTAATAAAGATGAGCCAGTCATTTTAATATGCCACTCAGGTGGAAGAACAAAGCAACTTGGTAAGTACTTGGCTAATGTGGCGGGCTATCAAGAGGTTTATAATGTTAAGCGCGGCATCGCATATTGGATAAAAAAGAAAAATAGTGTGGTAAGGCCAAATTAAGTATCTATATTAAAATGCTCATATAAATTACCCATATTAAATACTCATACAAATATCCTGGCAAATTACACTAAAATTACCTTATGACTAGACCTTACAATACGTTAATTTGGATGGTGGCATTTGTATTTTCTGCTGCAATTGCGATAACTTTTGTTTATCAACCCGTTGAATTTGCTTTCAAGACCAATCCTTGGTTTAACGCATTAATCGCACTGGTGTTAGTTATCGGTATTGTGCATAACTTTCAACAAGTGCTAAAGCTCTACAAAGAAATTGCGTGGATAGAAGAGTATCGTAATTCTGGTGATAACAATAAAGCACAAGCTATCACGCCATTGCTTGCTCCTATGGCGCGAATGTTATCGAAGAAAGATAATGATCAGTTAACGCTTTCTACCATGTCGTTACGGTCTTTGTTAGACAGCATTGGCAACCGATTAGAAGAATCACGGGATATCTCGCGTTATCTGATTGGGCTGTTAATTTTTCTTGGCTTGTTGGGCACTTTTTGGGGGCTGTTAGCAACAGTAAGCTCAGTAAGTGACGTGATTAAAGGTATGACAGGTAATGGAGAGAATAGCCTGTTGTTATTTGAAAACCTCAAGGCAGGTTTGCAGCAACCGTTGTCAGGAATGGGGGTTGCTTTTAGTTCTTCTCTATTTGGTCTGGCAGGTTCTTTAGTGCTGGGTTTCTTGGACTTGCAGGCGGGTCATGCGCAAAGAAGATTTTTCAATGAGCTTGAAGAGTGGTTGTCCGGAATTACATATTTATCATCAGGTTCTCTTTCAGGAGATGGTGAGTCGACTATGCCAGCGTACGTGCAAGCGTTACTTGAACAAACTGCTGATGGAATTAATAGTCTGCAAAGAGAATTGAGTAGCCAGAACAATGAGCGTTCAAGACTGGATTCTCATATGCTCAATCTTACTCAACAGATGGCAGAGGTGGCGGAATATTTACGGCGCGACCAGCAACCCTTCTCAGAAGAGTTAAGAAAAGAATTGCGTATTTTAACGCGCACAATTGGTGCTTCTCTAGCGAATCAACAGCAACCCAAATAACAATATAAAAGTGACAGTATAATAGTGATTTTCTTATGATGTCTTACGCATCTTCAAACAGAAGAACTGTCAATATTTGGCCCGGATTTGTTGACGCACTTGCCGCGTTGTTAATGGTGATTATTTTTCTATTGCTTATATTTTCGATCGGCCAGTTTTTTTTAAGCGATGCACTTACTGGTAAAGAACAAACATTAGTTAAACTTGACCGACAAGTAATACATCTTGCTGAATTGTTGGCATTAGAAAAAACAACTAATCAGGGTCTGCAAGAATCAGTTGGTGAATTAACCTCACAACTAGCTGTTAAAAGTAAAAATAATGCATCGTTGCAGGCAGATATTGATATGCTAACAGAGATGAAGGACCTGCTAGAAAGAGATGTGGCCAAATTTGTAACCATGTCACAAGAAAATGATGCGGCCTTTCGTGCAGAGCAAGAGGTTTCTGCAAAATCACTTTCTCAAATAGAAATGCTTAATCGACAAATACAAGCATTGCGTGAGCAACTTGGTACGGTGTCAAGTGCTTTAGGTTTAGAGTTAGATGTGCAGTCTGCAAGTGTTGAAAGTCTGGCTGAAAAATTAAATATTGCACTAGCCGAGAAAGCACAAGAGTTAGCAAGATACCGTTCAGATTTTTTTGGGCGCTTACGAGAAGTATTGGGTGAAAATCCTGATATCCAAGTGGTGGGTGATCGATTTGTACTGCAATCCGAATTGTTATTTGAAAGTGGTTCGGCTGAGCTGGGTGAAAAAGGCAAACAACAAGTTAAGAAGTTATCTGAAACGCTTAATAATGTATCTGCCAATATTCCGACTGATATTGAATGGATTGTGCGAATTGATGGCCATACTGATCAAAGGTCCATTAACACCAAAGAGTACCCATCAAATTGGGAACTATCGACTGCACGGGCCTTGGCAATTGTCAGGTATATGGTGGCACAAGATGTGCCGGCCAACCGACTTGCTGCGACAGGATTTGGTGAATTTCATCCCTTAGATAATGAGAAAACAGAGGCTGCCTATACCAAGAACAGAAGAATTGAAATTAAACTTACCTCAAGATAAAAAATATTCGTTAGATAAATCATCAAGCCCAGCCCAGTCAATATAAGTCGGTCAACATAGGCCAGTAAAAATAGCCGACCAAACGTAGTCGAGTAAACCTAGTCGAGTAAATATATTTCAGTCCAATCAGCATAGGTTTGTTTAAGCTAGGGCATTTACGTTCTCGGTTTGACTGACAAAATCAAATTACGAGTGTATAACTACAGACATGAAAATTTCTGAATATTTTCCGCGTGAAGCCTTTGCAAATCGAACAGTACTGGTAACAGGTGGTGGAAGTGGTATTAATCTAGGCATCGCCAAAAGTTATGCAGCCGTGGGTGCTAACGTAGCCATTTGTGGGCGCACGGAAGAAAAATTAGATCATGCCAAAAGTGAGTTAGAAGCGCTTGGTGCTAAAACTCATGCTGTCATTGCAGATGTGCGAGATTATGATGCATTACAAGATGCATGTGATCAGATTCAAGTGTCATTAGGGCCGATAACAGATTTGGTTTGTGGCGCGGCAGGCAACTTTTTATGTCCTGCAAATGAAATGAGTGCTAATGCTTTCCGCACAGTAGTAGATATAGATTTAAATGGTACGTTTAATGCTACGCGCGCAGCTTTTGAACAATTAAAAGGAACCAAAGGTTGTGTGCTTATGGTGTCAGCTGGGCAGGCTTATATGCCTTATACCCATCAAGCACATGCTGGCGCCGCTAAAGCTGGAATAGAAAATTTAGCGAAAAACCTAGCGTTAGAATGGGGACCATATGGTATTCGTGTGAATACCGTCGTGCCTGGCCCTATTGAAGGCACCGAGGGCGTGAAACGACTTACCGATGAAAAACAAAAAC
>CAZFEP010000040.1:0-1716 GCA_964517365.1 uncultured Thiotrichales bacterium
CCACCCCCACCGCTATCTGAACCACTTGGTGCAGGACTGTTTACTGCCACTGTGCGCTCTAAAGCGGTTGCGGTAGATTGATTTGAAGGTGTTGTGCCAATTGAATTTACAGCATTCACTCTATAGGTATATGCGGTACCAACCGTTAAGTTGGTGTAGCTATCGTCATAAGAGGTATTGTTTGCAGCTAAGTTAGCAATGGTAGCAAACCCACCACCATTACTTGATCGTTGAACCTGAAAGCTTTGTTCGTTATTACTGTTGTCTGCCCAAGAGAGTGCAATGTCTCCAGTATTCTGAGCACTTGCATTAAAGCCTGAAGGAGCAATAGGTGCAGCAGCGGCTTGGTTGACGGTGCGGTTATCTGAAACCAGCTGATTGCCTGTAACAATATCTATTCTTTGAGTTACATTTGAGCTATCGAATGAAGAGGTAAAGGTAAACGACCCTAATCCAGCAGTTTGGATTTTTTCGGTAATAATTTGTTGTGCTGCGGCAGCAATAGAAGCAATGGTGCATCGATAAGATTTACCTGCTGCGAGCAATGCACACGCCTGTCCGTTGATAGTTACTTCGCTAAAGGTCGCAAATGCAACATTGTCGATATCACCATCTATCTGCACATTACTTACAGCAACCGTACCATTATTACTTACTGATACCTGACGAGTAATTTCTTGTTGTTGTGCAAGATTATTAGGTGGAGCAGCACCGAATCTAGCAAGTGCTATATCAATAGGTTCTTTATAACAATTACCATTGGCAATATGAGCATTAATTTCAGTCATCGAGCAACTTGAAAATGCACTCAAACCATTTGCAACTACTGGTGACATGATGTGTGTGCTGACAGGACAAAGAACGTTTGCGCCAGAGCCATCATGGTTAGCACCAAAGTTATGACCCATTTCATGGGCAAGTATCACTGAAGCTACACCTTCTGATCCACGATCTTCATTGACACTTATTGCAATGTTCAGCCCATTCTGTGTTACGCATGTAGCTCTTAGTGGTGCGATACCGGCAACACCATTACCTACTAGTGGAACCTGAATATCTCGAGCAGTAATGAATGCACCTAATGTTTTTTGACTGTTTCCAAACACTAGTGCTTGATTGATGACAGCTTGATCTAATAACGTTTCAGCATTGGTTTCACCAACGAAGAGAGGATTATTATTATCAAAACTCTGAATAGCAGTGTTATTAATCGCAATGCCCAAGCTATTACGATAGATTGCATCTACATTATTTAGAATGCGCATCGCACGTTGTACGGAGTCCGCATATTGTGCGGTGTGAAATTGATCTAATGCCAATACAACATTTACAGCTTGTGTAATTCCGCCGACTGCGAATGCCACACCGTTATCACCAATAATATTAGAGTTGACTGCATTTGCACTAGGCAAGATAGAGGCTAATGCAGATTCTGTTACTTCATTTAATGCATGTGGCATTGCGCACATGTTTGAAATATCAAATTCACCGCTCAAGTCCATTTCGCTAGCTTCCATGGAGACGGTATTGTTGTCACCTATTACACTTAACGCGGTACCAGAAAGTCCTGCGCCTTTAAGCTCATATAACTTGTCATAAATTGAGGCAAGGCCTTGCCAATCACCATCATAATAAGAAGCGGCTACCCAACTTCCAGGAACATTCATTACTGTACCTTGGTAAAGCTCTACTTTATTAGTTTCTGGATTAGTTTCT
>CAZFEP010000040.1:1816-15525 GCA_964517365.1 uncultured Thiotrichales bacterium
TAGTTTCTGGGTTTGTGGCCAGGCTTGTATCAGGAGCTGTATTATTATCGGTATTTACTACTATTCGTTCAGCTAGAGTACTTTTGTTTAGTTCTATAGCGTAATCAATGCCATCAACATTAATCGTTAAATCATCAAGATCTGGGGCTGCATAGGCCATGCCAGAAATTAAGCACCAAATGATTAGTATGTGAAATCCAGTTCTTGTTCTCATAAATCGCCACGTTGCATTAGGCTGTAATAGCCTAGAAATTTATCAGAATATTTATCGTGGCCTCATATTTGAGGCAATGATAGATATTTCATCGTCTGCCAGGTTTTCCTTAAAATCTACACTCAACTCTTTTATGTAACCGTACTTTTCATCGTATGCTATTGACAGGTCTGCTGGATTTTTTTCCAGTGCTTGTTCAACAAAAGTGAACATTCCTTCAATAGTATTAAAGTTTCCATAATGTTGAGGGTCTACATCATCACCCGTGTCTGCATATCGTACTGTTTCAACTTTGTCACCTTCTACTTCAAAAACCATCATTCTTACTACTTCAGGTACGCAATAACAGATTTTCTGCATTTCAATCTCGTAGTTACTAATACCATGAGACATCCATTTTTCTCGGTTAATTTGCACTTCAGATGCAATATCTATTGAAGTTGCTTTTGTGCTTTCAGTTGTAACGTCTTCTGTTACTTCTTCAGCAGCGGTTTCTACTGATACTTCGTCTTTATCACCACCACATGCGATGACACTTAAAATGATTCCGCAAGTTATGAAGTTCTTTGTGAATGTAATCAATCCTCTCAGAAAATTTAATTCTGAAGTTTCATTATTAGTTGAGAGTGTCATTTTGAGCTCCTTTTAAAAGTAGGCCTATGCTGAAGCAATAAACGGTAGTTTTTATACGACAAAGTGTTTCTGAAAGGTTTTTAGTGAAACTGTAAACATTCGAATAAAAGCTCATGTGATTCAGATAGTTAAACATAGTATGCTTTAACTACATATAGAGTACTAGGTGCTGACCAGCATTCAGCACTACCGATGGCCAGAATTTATCTACTAGTCAGCGGGAATGAGAATTCAGACCAACAAATGTGCCACCATTTTGCTCACACAAGGCTCTCATTAAGGTGGCAAACCTCACACCGGTACCTTGTTCACGAATGGGCCTACTAAATTGAATGGGGAAGCCAACGGCATGTATGCGTACACGCCGATTACCTCTTTTATTTTTTGGGTTTAATCTGCTTACTTCACGCAGTACAGATTGTATCGAGGGTCCGGTAAATTCATCTCCAAAAACATATAAACTGATTTTTTTATTTTTAGAGTAAAAAGTATTAATTGCAGCGGTTATTCCTTCTACCGGGCTACTGTTACTAAATGCTTGCCATTTACTCAAACGTTTAATAATCGCTTTTCTTCGTGCAGGAGTATCCGGTATCCATTTTCCAGTGTATTGGGCAAACATATACTCACCCATATCATTCATGATTTGAATACCCTTAACTCTTGGATATATGTCTAGTACTTCAGACAGTTTTTGTACTACGGAACCCCAGCCATGATTGAACATGCTACCTGATGTATCAATTATAAAAATTATATATTCACTATCTACAGGTATGCCACCAACCGTATTATCTAACTCACTTCTAGGGATTCGTTCACGTTCTTGTAAACGCAGCATTTCTTCACTTAAATCCTGTTTTGCTATAGCAAGTTGTTGTTCTATCTTATTTTGAACACTAGAACTGTCTTTTGATGCGGAAAATTTACCTAATACAGAAGATAGATCACCTTCTAACTGTGCTATTTTTTCAACTTCATCATCAAGCTGTTCTTTTTTACTAACTAATTCACGATTTAATATATGCGTTTCACCTCTTATTTCAAATAATTCTTCTTGTAGTTTAGATACCACATTTTCAAGATCTTCAGTATATTCTTCAAATATTATCGGCTCTGCTGTTTTTGAAAGCACTAGCAATAATATAATTGCACCAAATCCACAACACACACAGTCTAGAAAAGACAGGCTGAAAATATCAATGTTACGAGTGCGTTTCATTTGAATTGAATATAAATTTATTTAAAAGAGTTTTATGGCCAATCTTTAGAGGGACTGAAAAATGCCCCGTTGGTAGACTGTGCTAATTTCCAAAATTCACTAGAGGCTTCCGGGTCACCTTCCATATGAAATAAAATTACATTAACAGGGATACCTCCAGGTAATTTCTCTAATGCTTTTCGATAATGTTTTTTTCGTTGTTTTGCAGTGACTGTACTTCCGAAGTTTGTAGATACCCCTTTTGTAGGTAAACCGTCGGTTAATAAATAAATATTATCTGGTTGTGGCGATAATTTATTTATGCTATCGAAAGCTTTATATAGATTTGTACCTTTTTCAGGAGCAGTGCTGAATAAGTTCTTTACTGCACTATTTAGATGTTTGCCATTAGCGCCGTCTAACCATTGACTATCATTTTGTTTATATGTTGGTGTGGTTGTTTCATTGAAACTATAAATTTGAAACTGGCTAGTGGATGGTATACGCGTAGAAATCCAATCTACGGTATAGAGTACTTGTTGCCATTTAGCAGCTCTAATTCTTTCATCAGGAGGTAGATTGCGAAATCGCAAAACATTGATAATTCTATCCGCAAGCATGCTTGCTGAACTATCGACTAAAATCAAGATTCTTTCCCCACCCATCTTTAAGCCCGTTAAATACTGGCGTTGACCTTGCCCTGAAAATGCTCTTAAACGATCTCCTTCTAGTTTTTCTGCAGCACCTCCTTCAAGACGATTATTTTCTTCTTCTATTGATTTTAAGTCGGTCTTTAATGCTTCAATATTTTTTATCTTAGCGAGCGTGTCCTTGTCTAATCTTGCTAATTGAACTTTCTCTTTGTTAATTTTTTCTATGACCTCATGTGACTTTCCTTTTGTCACCACTAATTCATTATCTATAGTTTGTAAGGTGTTATTGAGTTCCACCAAGAATTTCTGTGCATTTAAAATTTCAACATCTAACTTTCTTACTTCACCTGTTATGTTGTAATTTACTTTTTCTCGTCTTTCAAAAGTATTTGCATTGATAATCATAAAAAATAGAATTACAGCTCCAAATCCACAAAACATTACATCTAAAAATGCCAAGCTGAAGGCATTGACTCCCCTACGTTTCATTACGTACCACTTTTATAAACTGAATATTGGCTATACTGTCTTGAATACTCAAATGATCATTTATATTAACCGCGTTACTTTTTTCTATACGGTTTTTATTTAAAAATACCTTATCTGAATCATAAGCTTGTATTTTCATATGGCGATTATCTAGATAAATTCTACATAAGCAGCCAGCACTTTTTTCAAGCAGTACTTTTGGTTGCATATCAACACCATATGAAATAAACAAATCATCTAAAAGTGAATGCGCATAACCATTCAGTAAAATATGTGTAGGAATATTTGAAAGGTTTGATAGTTTTCCAGAGCTAAAGCTTAGAGTTGGGATGTTGCTTACCCCTTCTTGCCAGGGCAATGCATTAATATAATGTACTTGCTCACCTTTTATAATCTCATGTTTATTCAATATGGCTTGTTTGCATAAACTGATATCATCAAGTTGTATAACAGCACATCCTGGTAAATCAACCAAGTAATCATGTAAACCAAATACTTTTTTACAGGATGCATTACAAAAAATAGCAATATTGTTGTGATGGTGAAACAGCACATTCAGGTGTGCAGCAAGATCTTCAAATAATTTTTTGTTGGCGAGCTGTAATTGATCTTTGTCACATTGTATCGAGAAGTGTTTTTCTTTGGAGTTGAACTTGCATTCTATTGTTTCTGTGTCATTTAGTGCCATGAGCCAGACAGGTAGGTTATCAAAAAATTGTTGCTCATCGGATGCACTATGTAAGGGGTCAAAACGAGTTTCTGAAATGAATAATTTCGCAATATTGTTTGCAAAGTTTTGAATAAAGTTCTGCAATCCATAATTCAATATTCGACTAGGTTGCTTAAGAGAGACTTCTTGTTTGTTTTGGAGTAGTTCTGTTATAGCGATATTCTGCTGCTGAAGATCCAAAAAAATGGCTTTGCAGTCATTTATTGGATGTTGAATGGCCAGAGATGCATTACATACCATACCAATAACATTGATTGAAATTTTCTTGCATATTCCTAAGAGTAAACCTAACTCATTTTTGTTGAGTGTTACCGAGGTAATTAAAATTACAGATCGATCGCTACACTTTGCTAAAGTCCAGACGTGCTCTAAATGTCGATAAGCTATTTCCGCATTACTGATCACAATCTTGGTGTTACTGTTTTCTTCAAGCTGATCCCAAAAAAGCGTACTGCTTTCACGAGGACGCAAATAGGCAAGATGTTCGGCTTGCTCTCCAACTACTATAGATGTAGTGGATTCAATAAGCGCATAGCTTTTGCTATCAGCCAGTATGGTCGTACCATCACTAATTCGAAGTCCGCTACTGTAGAGCTCGATTACTATATTTGATTCGTCGGTAGACATCGCACGCTACTCTAGTCTACCTGGAGATGTTGAATTAGATTGTTATCACAATAATTTTGAGCATCTAATACGTAGCGCTCTTGGATGAGTTGTAATTGATGAACAATAAACATCAATACTATGCTGATGCATAATGCGATTAATGTAGAGTTAAATGCTACTCCTAAACTTTCAGTAACACCTGAAATGTCGCCTTCAACTGCCTTGTGTGCCTGCCCCAATGCATCTCCTATTCCTCGCACAGTACCTAAAAATCCTATAGATGGAATGGCCCATGTGATGTAACGAATAATGGATAGTTCAGAATCAAGGCGTTCAGCCTCTGAATCACAAACATTTGAAGCAGCAGAAGAAACATCTTGAATATTTTCAGTAGAACTAAATCGGTGTATCGCAATGCTTAATGCTCTTGGTAGTAAATACTTTTGTTCATTTTCTGGGAGTGTTTGAATTTGCCTGGTAAGCTCACGCGAGTCTTGTGGTAGAAACTTTATGCCGTCTTTAGCATGTAAAATATCTTTATCTAATAAACTGCGTTCTTTAAATAGTGCAGTGCCTTTATAAGCCATTATTAAAATAGACCAAAACATCAATATAAAACATGCTTCTTGTTCATAATCACGAATCAGTACATATATAGACCTCTTAGTAACATAGTCTTTATCTGCTTTGAGCTGAGCTGCTTGTTGTTCAAGCTCGGCTTGCGCATTGGGACGAATAATGGCTACGTATGCTGCATGCACTACAATAATTATGATCAACAAGCTAAATACTTGGTATATAAATTCAAAGGAAAAGTTTTTTTTCATTTTTATAGTTTATTTTAGATATCATTTGGAAAAGCAACTGGCTTATCTGCAGAAACTTCTTCGGAGGGTATAAATTCTTCTAGTGTTTTGACTTGTGCACGTTTGTTAACATTAGTTTTAGTACTTTTAACTTTTTCTTTATTAACAGACTTTTTGTCTGTTTGAATACTTTCATTTTCGGCATGCACTATTGATGCTGTGTATAAAAGCAATAATAAAATAGATAAATAACGTGTAATCATAGTGATATTAGTCTAAGTACTTAGCGATTCGAAATCCAACATCAATTCGTTTTTCATTATCACGGTCACGGTAACTGAGTCGAGTGCTACTCAAGTCACCTCGCATCCAGGAAGCGCCACGAATAACATGTTTATTGTCAATTGCCTGGCCAATAATGGGCCCGCTAGGGTCTTTGAATACCTCATCACTTAAGCTAGGGTAAATACTATGGTAGTCGTGCGTCCATTCAGCTACGTTGCCTCCCATATCATAAATACCAAAATAATTAGCTTTAAAACTACCTACGGGTGACGCTCCTACAAATCCATCATTGTACTCAGTGATTATTGGGTCGAGTAAGTCAATCGCAGATTGGTCAGCATAATTACCTGTTACCTGGGTCGGTGGAAAGCTATCACCCCACTCATAGCGATTCATGCTGTTACTACTTTGTATTCTTGCTACCCATTCCCACTCACTTTCAGTCAGCAGCCGATAACCGTTCGGAATTGGATTTTTTGCTACCAAGACGTTTTTCTCTTTTCGATATACTTGATCAAGGCCTTCTTTTTCACTAAGCCAGTTACAATAAGCCACCGCTTCATCCCAGCTTACATTGGCAACAGGTAAATTATTCGCTGATAAGTCTTGTCCTTTATAGGTACCTGTACGATGTGTACTTTTAAATGCTAGAAACTGTTGATTGGTTACTTCATGAATGCTCACATAAAAAGGCCTTACGAGTTCAACGGAATGCAAGACTTCATTTGAACGTCTACCTTGTTCGCGCCTGGGTGCACCCATAGAAAATTTACCACCAAAAATTAATTTTAATTCTTGGCCTTCTGATGTGCGAAGCGTGTTGGGTTTACTTACATTTGCAGTATTAGTGATACGTGAAAGTCCGATATCAAATACTTGAGGTGCATTGGGTGATGGAGAAATCATTTTTTCATATACTTCATAACCAGATCTTCTTATTTCAAATCGGTGACTTGCACTAGGCAAGGATAGTTTTACATCACCACTACCCATAAACTTTCCATTTACAAAAACTTCCGCATCTTCAGGCATAATATTTAGCACAACAGTGCCTAAAATTGCTTCTAGTGTTGCTGATGTATTTTTTTGTTCGCCCGGCTCAAGTAACACCGTTTGTTGATTGGACCTGTATCCTGGTTTGGATAAAATAATGGTATGTTCAAGGTTCGGGTTTAGACGTAATGTGAACGGTGTTAGTCCTTGTTCTTCACCTGCGATAGTTACTGTCGCTTTAGTAGGCGTACTCGTAATCACTAAATGACTAGGGCTTGTAAATAATTCAGCCACTGGAAAATTTAACGGTTGGTTAGCATCTACAGTAAAGTCTTTAATATAAGGCATGAAGTCTTTATGACGCAGATCAAGGCTATATTGGCCTGATTCAAGCTCTATCGTTTGTGGAGTTACGCCTTTATTTTCACCATTTATCCAGATCTCTGCCCCCTCTGGTTTAGAGTTAATAACCACGTCAGCCCAATCAGGAAATAATTTAACCTCTAATTGCTGTTCTACATCTTTGCCTTCCACGACTAGCTGTGTTGTATAGGCTTGATAGCGATCTGCTTGTGCCTCTAAGACATATGTTCCAGCCGCAAGTTCTATATTATTGATTGGAGTGCTACCGTACTTTTTTCCATCAATGATTATGGTTACATTTTCAATGGGCGAGCTGGTTACATTTAAATAACCCGGCTTTTTATTCATGGTAAAAGATAAGCTTTGAGATTGATGTTTAGTTACTTTTATTTCTTCATTTAATTCTTCATAACCTGCTTTCTTAACTTGAATAAAGTACTTTCCAGGTTGGACTAAATAGCGTCCTCGTACTTTTATGGGCCAGACTTTTCCATGCAAGGCTATTCTGTCTGGAGTGGGTTCAATTTCGATTATTAGCGTTTTAGCAGTAAAGATATAGGCCATTACAACGGCCAATAAACCAAATAGAAATAAACCAAAAAATGAAATAACACGACCGAACTTTTTACTAGACTTTTTTCTTACTCTAGTCTCAATTGGGATAATAGGTTCAATTAACTCCCCGTCTGATGCAATTGCTTCAGTCCTTGACACAAGATGTGAGTCATCTTCATATAATGATATCGAAAGCGTGCTACCAATTATTTCACAGTGAAAAGCGGTAGCTTCAATTTCCAGGATATCATCGTGTTGAATTTCTTTCTGACCGGATATTTTTTCACTATTAAGTTTGATACTAAATTTAGAATCTTCTGTATCGATATATGCACGATTTACAATGATAATTAAAAACGCAGGATTTTTAGTAGGTTTTAATGAACCAGAATTATTATCAATCTCAATATCAGCATTGGCATGGAAACCTATAGATAAAGGAAAGTCAGCATGCGTATAAAATCTTGGACCGTTGTGATCACTTATGCAGACTTGTTCTATCATCTTTACTTAGTATAGTTATTATATTTGAGATCTTTAAAAATCAGATCGGTTCATCGCAGCGTACTAAAATTACTTTATTAGACATATTAGTGGTGACAGTAAAATTTTTTCTGACATCTCGATAACCTTGTCGTGAACCAACAACAGTGTATTTTCCAATTTTAAGATCGAGCTTTTTCTGCTCGAATGTTCCGAACTTACCCACTTTAAATATAACGATGTCTGTTAAGTTATCGGACTGTATGGTTATCGAAACGGGTTGTTTAGCAAGTAGTATTAAATCTTCTAAAGTATTAGCACCTTGTTGAATATTTTTACCAGGATTATCAAGTGTAGCTATTGTACTTATTAGTTGTTTAGCTTCCATTGCTACTTTATCAGTGCTTAATCTCAGTTTATTATTAATATGTCTATTTAGTTTAATAAGAATATCTTGCCGTTGCTGAGTGTTTTTTAGTCCTTGTTGGGCAGAGGATAAGTTTGGCGATAGTGCGAGGATCTGTTGGTAACTTTCAACTGCATTGCCCCAGTCTTCACTATTTTCAAAATGCTGTGCCTCTGCCATCAATGCAGATAGCTTTTCTTTGTGCATTGCCTGGTTTACAGAAGTGATTCCTTGTTTTGGTTTTTTCGAATTAGGAAACAATTTTTGAGCCGCGGCAAAGGCATTTCGAGCATCTCCATACTGTCGTATCTTTAGAGATGCATAACCTTTGTTTATGAGGTGGCTAAATTCAATTTCCGCTATTCGATTAGTGACTCTATTTAATGCAGACTTTGCCTCAGTAGACAAAGGGTCTAGCTGGGTTGCTTGTTTGTATATGTCTTGTGCCTCAGAAAATTTGTTAGCTGCTTCCAATTTCCCACCTTGCTCAAGTAATGCATATAACTCGTTAATGGTATTGGCTCTTAATAAACCATTTAAGGCTTGTTTATTATCAGGCTCAATAGATTTTGCTAATTCAAAATGAAAGATTGCAGTATCTTTTTCTGACTGAATGAGTGCTAACTCACCTTTTTGTAATTGTGTTGCAAGCGTAGGAGCAATTAACTCCTCTAGTGCAGTTAATGCCGTAACGGCATCTCTATACGATGTTATGGCTTGAGGATAATCTTGTTTACGGAAATATTCATCACCATCAGAGCCTAATATAAGAGCTAGGCTAAATTCTTGTTCGGCCCATTGATTGACAGCTTTACTTTCTAATAATTTTTGTTTCTCAATAACTTGTAATAATAATTCTTCAGCTTGAAGTTTAAATGCACTAATTTCTTCAGGAGATAATACTATTATTGGTTCTTGCAAAATTTCTTGCGCAGGGGCTTCAATGGGTAAAGTATCTATTGTGTTTGGTGTAACGACATCATTGGATTCCAGGCTCTGTTTTTCCGCAACATAATTTGGCAAAAACATAAAAACTATAAGGCCACACAATAGTAAAAATATAAATACAAGCCACAGCGCTGACTTGTTATTTAAAAAAGGCGATGATTCCTCGCGTTGCTGAACAGGTTGTTGCAGGGTCTCAAAATCAATTGCTTCAATAGGTGTTGCATCTTTGTCATGCATTGCAATGCTGTAACTCTAATAATATTTAGTACAACAAAATGTACTCTTTGTAATGGGTGAGTATCTTTTCAGAATTATAATTCGGCACTGTCGAATTCAACAGAGGTATCCTCATAGGCGAAGCCCGTTTCATTTATATAAATCTCGCGTAGCAATTCACGCCACTTTTGATACTGCTCTTCTATAGATCCACTTAACTCAACTGTACGCCCATCCATTTCGACGATTAATGGACTTACCTCGGCTTGTAAAGAGTCTCCAAGCTCACGAATAGCAGCATTATGGATATCAGCTTCTTCACTTACGTCTTCCACTGTTTTATGTACTAAAATTGCAGACATTACCCCGGGTATTGCCCCACCATTTAGTATATTTTGTAATATAAATAATGCACCCATTAGTCTTGTTTGGTTAGCGCGACGTTCAACTGCCCTGCGTTGTTCAACCTCAATCAAATAATATTTTCGCCAGTTTTCATATGGATCCCACATTTCCACATAAAAATTTGAGTAATATTCGTTTATAGCATCTATAAATAAAAATTCTCTGTCTCGCACTTTTCTAACTCGATCTAACATAGGGTCATCGCTTGCAGGCAAACGTGAAACAGTATTTTTACCCTCTGGGGTTAAATCTATATAACTACTAAAAGGCTCTGGCGATATTCCTGCTGCATAGCGAATTTCAGATGTGTTGCGTATCGAGATCAATTCCTTATCAGATAATTTTTTACGGTGCTTTCGAATATCGTTAGCAATTCGATTATAGACATACTGGTATACATCTTTACCTGGTCTCGTTTGAAGGTATGTTTCATTGTCAGCGAAAGTTTTATACGATTTCTCAAACCATGTATTTCCAGTGCTATCTATAACATTGATTCTAAGCATCATCTCTTCGCCATTAGACGTTAAGATTGTTCCGGAAACTACGACATCTGCAATGTATGACTTTTCCGGTAACACACGAATCGCACCCCAGCCATTTGATCTTTGCATGGTTTCTTTTAAATGATATGCCATATATCTTGATTCGGCTTGCCGTATATTTTCGTTTGCGCCCTCTTTTTCTATTTGTTTTTCTGTGATTTCACCTTTTTCAAATAATAAAATACCCACATCAAGCAAGCTGCTGTCTTGCAGTTGCGTAGTCTCTGTTTCTATTTCTTCTGGGTCAGTAACTTTTACGCCGGTTGTTGAGCAGCCACTAAAAAATAGCCATATCAACAAAATTGAAAAAAGTTGTACTAAGTTAGTATGGTTATACATATGTTATGGAATTTGTTATTAATTAGACACATTTGATGGCGGTGCATTAGCACTCGTTTGTTGTTTTTTATACTTACGGTATTCTTCCCAAAGTTTCTCACGTAGAACTGGGTCTTGTTCTTTTTCTGCTGCTTCACGCAGCTGTCGAGCCACCACATCATCGTCAGTGCCACTCGGGATATTTTTTGGCGCGGTACCTTTATTGCCCTGCCCAGTACTGCCGGTACTTGATTCATTAGTACTTTCAGTGGAGCCTGCTGATTCACCTTCTTGATTTGATTGCTGTGATTCAGCTTTAGTTAGTTGTTCTTCATCAGATCCCAATTGTTCGAGTTCTTCACTTCCATCTTCAAAATATTCCCCATCTGCATCAATACCATCTTCCGCAGCTTCTAATGCTTCACGCTCTTGTGCACGGGCTTGTTTTTGTTCTTCAGCCTTTTCCAACTCACTATGCAATTGTTTATCATAGGCATGTAATTCTCCTTCAAGTTGTGCGTCTAGCGCAGCAATTTTTTCTTCATCTGTTTGTGCACCTTCTTGCTGGGACGTTTCACTTTGATTTTTAGCTGCATCATCCTTTGAGTCTTTATCACCTTTGCTTGCCTGCGTTTCATCTGAAGATTTTTCAGATGAAACTTCTTCAGAATTGGTTTGTTCAGAAGTGTCAGCACTTGCTTCAGTTTCAGAACTTGACGATGGTATAGAAGGCATGCTGCTTGATGATGATGTGCTACTGCATGCATGTGTAAACATGCATGCAAAGAAGACTATTAGAATGCGTGTAAGTATGCGAGATAATGCTTTCATATGGATATGCTTAATCAGCTAAGCCCCTGAAAAACCTTGAAAAAATATTGAAAATACAGTGAATACTATACTGTATAAAGCGCTCATATGGATAAAAACATTGTAACTATATGACAAGTACCACTCTTTCTTAGTTCATATTTGAACTGAATAAGGGTATTGCATTAACGGGCTCTTATAACCTTATTTTTAGTGCCAAAATAATGCTTCATTATTACCGTTTATATTTATGGTTTTGTAAAGATATGTTACAAAATATTTCATGCTTTATAGAAATAATATAAACAGAAATACTTTACAAACTAACAAGAAAAGCACGAGAACTTATTTCTTTTACTCAAGTCTTATTAAGTATAAGGAAGTCCCCAAGCCATGGATGGCACTTTCTGCTAAGAATCGAATCTTTATCCACACTTAGTGCACTCGTCTTATTGCATAGACTTTATGTATTGCTTATTAATACAAGCCATAAATATAAACTATGCAAGTTTGCTTAAACTTCTTGTTGTTTTAAATGATTAATGACCAAATTTGTCAATAGCATGATTAGTATAGCTGCACCGGCATAAGCATATAAGCCGATGTGCTTCTCTACATTTCCAATTGCGCCAAGCTTTACGACCACGACCAATATGGCGACAACAAAAACATCTAGCATTGACCATTTTCCCGAGTGATGTATGAGATTGATTGCTCTTTTAACGTTTATACTAACCAAAGATTTACTTAAAATTAGCTTAGCAAGTATAGATATTTTGAAGATGGGCATAACAATGCTGAATAAAGTGATTACAACAAATAAAAATAATTGACCCTCTTTTAGGAGATTCCAGCAAGCTGTTAAAATTGAGAATGTATTTTCAATGAAAATGAATTTATTGAATGTGATAATAGGTGCAACCAGACCTATGATAAGCAACAAGGTAGAAACTATAAGTAGCAGTAACAATATAGATTTGTTAGTTGTAATTTGCATATCAATAATTAAATTATTTTTTAAATCATAGAGTAGTCATCAGAACATGCAAACAATACAGGAATGTAATGCCGATTATAGTCTTCGTGCTGCAATAGACACAGCCAGTATGAAGTGGGAAACATCCGAGGCGGGGGGTGTGCTGCGTAAACGTTTAGAAAGAATTGATGCAAAACCTGAACCGGTAACTACTATCGTTCGCTATCAAGCCAACAGTGCTTTTCCGGCTCATCAGCATATAAAGGGTGAGGAAATTTTTGTCCTTGAAGGCACTTTTTCTGATAATCATGGAAACTATGAAGCAGGAAGTTATCTGCGAAACCCAGCGGGTACTTCACACTCACCTTTTAGCAAAGATGGTTGTACAATCTTTGTTAAGTTACAGCAGTTTCAGCCCAATGATTTGAAGCAGGTATATATTCAAACTTACCAGCAAAAATGGTTACCGGGTATGGTACCCGGATTAAGTGTCATGCCACTACATGAATATGAAAATGAAGAAGTAGCGCTGGTTAGATGGGAGGCTAATACCCTATTTCAAGCACATCAACATATAGGTGGCGAAGAAATATATGTTCTTGAGGGTAGCTTTAAAGATGAATTTGGTGTTTACGAAAAAGGAAGTTGGTTAAGAAGTCCGCCAGATAGTTTTCATACTCCTTTCACACAAGAAGGGTGTCTATTATTTGTAAAAACAGGCCACTTGAGCGGCTTATAAGAAATCTCATCAAACTTAACTTGAAAACTTAGCCAAATACTGTATTTTTGTATATCTGTATTTACAACTATTATGTATGTAAATATTCGACTGGTTAGGGGCTATTCTTGAAAACAATTAAATACATTAGCTCGAACCTATGCGCCTCCAATATTAAATTTGGTATCGTATTATCCACCAAGCATGTGATGTTTTATGAATGATGAGTTAGAAAAACTGGATGGTGAAGATAGCGCAATTCTTAATAAGCGTGGTTGGTTTCTAGTGACCTATTTTCAAACCAGAGATGGTGATGTGAATTCAAAAGCCTTTAATCTTGCGATCGATAAAGC
>CAZFEP010000041.1:0-4982 GCA_964517365.1 uncultured Thiotrichales bacterium
GATGATGGCAACGGTACTACCAAGTTCCGCTGGCGTTCAGACAACTCTCAAAGGGCATCTAGTGCTATGTTTGTTTATAGCCCTAATAATGCAGCCGCCGCTATTATGCGTAATGGCGCAGCATCGCAACAATTGGGAGCATTTAAGGCGGATGGTACAATTGATACTAATTCTAGTCCTTACGCAAATAGTGTCGTTTCTTTAGCAGAATTAGTAGTGCTCAATTATTTAGCATTACATGGTGAAGCAGGAAATTTTGCTGGCGCGCTAGGCAACCCAACCCTTGGTGCAAACCCAGGAATGGAGCATATTGCCTTCAATAGTATCGTTTAAATAAACATTATTAAGTAACCTTCAAAAGCGGGGCAATCTATGATTGTCCCGTTTTTTTATAGTTGGTGGATATAGCACGATAAGATGCGTGACATTTCATCAATGAGTTAGGACAATACCGCTTAATATAAACGGCTAGATTTCATCTATATTGAGCATCCCTCAGGCACCACTTGATAAAACTAATTCGGAAGCAGTTTTTGCTGTTCTTGAAGAATGTATAACCTGCCCAGCATGTGATCATCAAAATGCTACGCTCTTGCGTGCTATTGATGAAATAAAATGTAACCAATGTGATATGCATTTTCCTATATATAAATCGGGTGATCACAGTATTCCTTGGTTGTTTGAATATCCAGAATTGAACCTTACTGAATGGACTGCACGCTTAAACGGCTTTCTTCATCTTAATCAGCAATCAAAATTAAAACTAAAAGAAGCGCAAAAAGACAAACGATTAAGTAAAACAGGTCAAAAACGTATTGCAAAATTACTAGAGTCTAAAAGCAAACAGGTAGCACAAGTTTTAGAGTTAATTTCAACTTTAAATTTACAACAGCATGACGCCGATGAATTAAATAACTCAGTCCATGCATTACAATCTAAAACACCTAGCATTCAGGGCCTAACTAGTTATTATGATAATATTTTTCGTGATTGGTCTTGGGAAAATGGTGAAAATGAACAAATGCTTGCAGTAGTTGAAAGCGTTATTCCAGAAAAATATAATTTTGGTAAAGTCTTAACAATAGGAGCAGGGGCAGGCAGGCTTTCTTATGATATTCATCAAAAATATTCACCTGAATATTCTATATTATTAGATATTAACCCATTGCTTTTATTAGCCGGTTGCAAAGCTATACAAGGTAGCTCATTTACTTTAAACGAATACCCGGTGGCGCCAATTAATAAAAATTCATTCTTTGCTGAACAAACTTGTGAAGCACCTGAAAAAATTAGTGAAAATATATACTTTCTATTCGCTGATGGAATGAATCCACCTGTTAAGCATAATAGTTTTGAAACGGTAATTACGCCTTGGTTGATTGATGTAATTCCTCAAAATCTCCGCGATTACATCCCTAGAATTAATGCATGCATCCCAATAGGGGGTGCCTGGGTTAACACAGGGTCATTAGCGTTTGCACATACAGACCAGTCTTGGTGCTATAGTGAAGAGGAATTACTCGAATTAGTAGAAAAAAATGGATTTGAGATCATATCTAGTAATCGAACTACTATAAATTATATGCATTCACCACTGAGTGCACATGGTCGGATGGAATCTGTGTTCTCATTTCATGCTAAAAAAGTCAAAAATGTTGTAGTTCCACCAAAATATGATTATCTTCCACGTTGGATAAAATCCACTTCGACACCCATACCCAAACAATATGAACAAGAAATTGAGTCATCCCAACATTTGCTTCAAGCACAGGTGTTAGGTGCTATTGATGGCAAAAAAAGCATTGAACAAATTGGTGAATTACTTGCCAAACAATATAATCTAAAAATAGTTGAAGCAACCCATGCCGTTAGGCGGATAATGGTTGATTTTTATGAGAACAACTAATCTAAAAACTAATCACTACTTATAACTAATAGAGAAATAATCATGAAGATATTCATTGCATCAATACTACTTTTAACCAGTTTTACTGCAATAGCAGATTCTTATGATGATGATTTAAGAGTGTTGTTCGAGCTTACAGGGGTAAAGAATAATTATTCTGGTCTCAATAATGTAATTATCAACCAGATGCAATCAGGGTTTTTCCAATCTGCTGAACAAAATATTGACGCTAAATCATTAACTGAAGATCAAAAGAAACAAGTGGGTGAACTTTTAAAATCAAGATTCACTGAAATGGTAAATGGTTATCAAGATTATATTTCCAAAGAAATGCCATATGAAGCAGTAGAAACAGAGATATATATGCCCTTATATAAAGAAACCTACTCGCATGATGAAGTGAAACAGCTAGTTGAATTTTATAGCTCCCCGGTGGGTAAAAAGACCATTGAATTTTCACAAAAGATACCAGAACAAGCTGCTAAAAAATCTGCGGAAAAATATGATTCTGTAATTAGTGATTATGTTAAAGGTGAGATAAGCAAAAACATCAGCTTGGTTAAAGATGACATGGCTTCAAAAGGCATAGAGTAAAAAATAAAGTATACATTGCACTTATATTATACATTTTTTAACTAAGTATAATTTTGAATGAGGTAAACAGTATTCTACATATTGAAGAAATATGTATTCATGTTGTAAGAAAGAACGTTAAAAATATCAACTTTTCTATACGCACTTTAGATGGTCGCGTGCGTGTCTCTGTACCAAAAAGAATATCTAATCACGAACTTCAAATAGCAATATCCTCAAGATTGGACTGGATCCGTAATAAAATACAAGTCATAAAGAATCGCCCAAAGAAAATTATCAACCTCTATCAATCAGGTGAGGAAATAAAGTATTTAGATCAACAATATACATTAAAAGTGATTGCGCAATCAGGTATGCCTCATATAGTAGAGCGAGATTCTGCAATACTCGAAATGCATATCATTTCTGATTATTCTATAAAAAGTAGAGAAAAACTTTTATATGAATGGTATCGCTGTAAACTTAAAAGACAAATTCCCATACTGATAAAAAAATGGCAACCAGTTATTGGTAAGAGTGTATCAAGCTGGGGTATCAAAAGAATGAAAACACGTTGGGGATCATGCAATATTAATAAAAATAGGATCTGGCTTAACCTCGAATTAGCCAAACAACCTGAAGCTTGTCTGGAATATGTTGTAGTGCATGAAATGACACACTTGTTAGAACGTAATCATAATACTCACTTTAAAAAATTGCTGGACGAATTTATCCCTGACTGGCGTAGAATAGAAGAACAATTGAATTCAGCAGTCAGATAATACTGTTAAAAATATGCATATTTTTTCATCCGGATTATCAAAGTCTTCAGAAGATATTATGTATATGGAAATATTATTTTAATCAATCAACCAATACGAAAGTTTATGAAAATACCAAATATAGTACTGTTCATTTTTTTAATAAGTATTGTGGGTTGTGTTGGCGTACCTGAAAACATAACTCCTGTTAAGGGGTTTGATCTCCATAAATACATGGGAAAATGGTATGAAATTGCACGATTAGACCATTCATTTGAAAGAGGTTTAGAAAATGTAAGTGCAGAATATTCTTTGCGTGAAGGGGGTGGAGTAGTCGTAAATAACAGAGGTTACTCAACAAAAGAACAAAAATGGAAAGATATTACAGGTAAGGCATTTTTTGTTAACGAAGAAAATGAAGGTTATTTTAAAGTTTCTTTCTTTGGGCCATTTTATGGTTCATATGTAATTTTTGAATTAGATCATGAAGATTATCAATACGCGTTTGTTTCTGGGCCAAACACTAAATATTTATGGTTTTTATCAAGAACACCAATGGTAGATCAGTCACTGATGGATTACTTCATCGAAAAAGTAAGTGGACTTGGTTTTGATGCAAATGAACTTGTATTTGTAAATCATGATAATATTCAATAATTACTGACTATCCCTTTGTGTAATATTTGTTATATACACTTGCGCCAAGTAGTCCCGGGTATTTATAAGTTATTAATGTAGTGGGTGTGTTTTTTAGCAAATAACGCTGCTTTCCTTTTTCTTCAAAAGTTTTACGAAAAGAACTGTTGACTAACAACTCCGGATAGCGCTGCGCAATACCACCAGCAATAAAAACACCATCATAGGTATTTAAAATTAATGCTATATCGCCAGCAACTTGGCCAAGAACTTCATAGAATATATCTACAGTATGTTTTGCAATACTATTATTTGAGTTTCTAACTTCATCAAAGATGCTTGCAGCATTGAAAAGTAAACATTCAACACCTTCTAATTTGCAAAATGCGTCATAAATATTTACGATTCCTGGGCCTGAAAGTAAATGTTCATTCGTGACACGATCATATTTCTTATCAAGAGCATTAAATATGTCCTGCTGGACTTTGTTTATCGGTGCGAAGCTGGCATGCCCACCTTCGGAAGAAGTGGTAAATATCTTTTTATTTTTGCATGTAAGACTAGCGATACCGAAGCCACTGCCAGGTCCTAATACACATAATTTAAAATTATTTTTATCTAATGAAGAGTTGGTTTCAGAGATAGTATAAATTTGATCATCTTTAAGATGTAATAATGAATATGCAATGGCTTCAAAGTCATTTAATAACTTTGCAAAATTTACTCTGTATTGACCCTTTAAACTTTCGCTGCAAATTTTCCATGAGTTATTGGTAAAATTAACGCAATTATCTTTTATTGGCCCTGCAACCGCCATACAAATAGAACCTAATTCATTTATTTCAAAATGTTCTAGGTAGGCATTTATGGCATCTTCTAGTGTTGCATAATCAGCACATTTTAATTTTTGAATATTATGAAGCTCTGCTGAGCCATTAACTGTGCACCCAAAACGTGCATAAGTCCCACCAATATCAGCTAATAATGAATAGTGGGTATTAGTCATCATGTTGAAGTTCAAGTGCTTGCATTGAGTATTCGAAATCTCTATTAGATATGAATATTATATTTGTGAAGTATTTGTATATAGCTCGTTATTAGCTAAG
>CAZFEP010000041.1:5082-15218 GCA_964517365.1 uncultured Thiotrichales bacterium
TAGATATGAATATTATATTTGTGAAGTATTTGTATATAGCTCGTTATTAGCTAAGGCACTCTATAATCATATATCTACGAAATGAATAATACTCAATACAGTATACTGCTATTGCTGATAAATTAGATAAGATAAATATGAGAGACCTATACTGATATGTAGCATAATAGCCATGGTATTTGTACTACATTCTTAATAATATCATTCAAACCTTACAAACAGAATCCATCATATGGCCATAAAAAACTATAAAATTGAATTTCAACCATCTATTCCAAAACAACTTAGCGGTTTGGAAGTAATAGCAGATGATTTGCATTATGGGTGGAATGCAGAAGCAAGGAAGCTATTTGCAATACTGGATAGTAATTTATGGAGGAAGTGCAAACACAGCCCCAAGCTATTTTTACGACAAGTATCACAATCAAAAATAGATCAAGCGGTTCTAGATGGCAATTACATGGAAGACTATGCTCGTGTATTGTCCAGCTATAAAGCATATCGAAAATTAAAAATTCATTCTAAATTTTCTAAAAAAATCGATTCAGAAAAAGATCTTATTGCTTACTTTTGTTTGGAGTTTGGTCTGCATGAAAGTGTGCCTATCTACTCTGGTGGTTTGGGAATTTTAGCGGGTGATGTATGCAAAGCAGCAAGTGACGCTGCTATTCCATTTGTAGGAGTTGGGCTGTTATACCAGCAAGGATATTTTAATCAAGAAATTGATAATTATGGGAATCAAATAGCGTTATACAGCTCAACAGAATTTGAGAACTTGCCTATCAAGGCATGCAGGAACACTTCTGGCGAAGAGATACGTATAAGTATTGAAGTAGATAATCGTGTAATTCATCTAAAAGTATGGGAGGCCACTGCTGGAAATATAAATCTTTATCTATTAGATAGTAACATTTCTGAAAATGAATTAGCTGATCGTGAGATTACACACCAACTTTATGGTGGCGATAAAGAAATGCGCATTCTGCAGGAAATCGTATTAGGTATTGGTGGAGTAAGAGCCTTAAGGGCACTAAATCTTTATCCAACGGTTTGGCACATCAACGAAGGTCATGCAGCATTTTCAACTCTTGAGCGATGTCGGGAAAGTGTAGCTAGTGATTTAACGTTTTCAGCTGCTTTGGAATTTAATGCAAGCAATGTCGTTTTTACAACACATACACCTGTGCCTGCAGGCCATGATGTATTCAAGAAGGAGCTAGTGGAAAAATATTTCAGTAAATTTGTTGATGAATTAGGGATAGATTTTGATTCATTCATGAAAGTAGGGGATGACTCTAATGGTGATGAGTTTAACATGACTGCGTTAGCCTTTAGAACCTCTCGATTCCATAATGCAGTAAGTAAAATTCATCAAGGCGTAGCATCAGAAATGGCTGCTCATGTATGGCCACAAATAACACCCATTGAAAACCCAATTGGTTGTGTGACCAATGGTGTACATATATCAACCTTTATAGCCAAAGAATGGTTAAATTTATTTGATATGCGATTTGGTGACTGGCGACGTGATCCTAGTAATTGTGAGTTTTGGGATTGTTTAGATGAAATCGCACCACATCGTGTTTGGAGTTTAAGACGTGAACTTAAAACAAAATTACTAAAAGAGGTATACAGTCGTTTACGTAAACAGTGCGATAGAATTGGTCGTACAAATGCGACGCTCACTAGAATAACTAAACTTGTAAAACCATATGATTCAGATGTTTTGATTTTAGGTTTTGCTAGAAGATTTGCCACTTATAAACGAGCTAACCTATTATTTTATGATTTAGAGCGATTATCAAGAATACTAAATCAAACAGATAGACCGATAATTTTATTATTTGCAGGTAAAGCACACCCAGAGGATGTCCCTGGTCAAGCACTTGTTAAAATGATTCATGACTTTACACAAAGGCCAGAATTTCAAGGCAGATTAATTCAAGTTGAAGACTATGATATTGCACTAGCTCGTAAAATGGTGGCTGGAGTAGATGTTTGGCTTAATACACCTGAGTATCCACTTGAAGCATGCGGGACATCAGGACAAAAAGCAGGTATGAATGGTGCACTTAATCTGAGTGTGCTGGATGGCTGGTGGGGTGAAGGTTATAACGGTAAAAATGGTTGGGCATTAACTCCGCATGGCTCGGAGTTTGACCTTGAGTATCGTAACCAACAAGAAGCTAATGATTTGTACGACATTATTGAAAACAAAGTGATTCCACTTTATTTTGAGCGTGATGGCAAAGGTTACTCATCAAAATGGGTTAAATTAGCTATACAGTCAATGAAAACAATTATTCCAAATTTCAATGCGCATAGGATGCTTACTGATTATATTAATAACTTTTATATCGATGCGCTGGCTAAATCCAGCATAATTAAAAGCAACAATATGCAAAATGCTATTGAATTAAGTAAATGGAAGGAAAAAGTAAGAAACGCATGGTCTGATGTGAGTATTCAATGCAAATCAGAACTGCCTGAATGTGTTACGCAAGGCGAAGCCTTTGTGATTGAAGTAAGTGCTAAACTAAATGGCTTACTAGATACTGATGTTGTTGTTGAAGCAGTTTTGAGTGATGATGAAGTAACTAATACTACGTCTTCAAATATAGAAACTTATCGTCTCTCTAAAGGTGATGCAATATTGGATGGAGAAGATATTTTCAAATTAAAATTGGACTCAAAGGCCGCTGGCAGACAATTTATGAAAATTCGCATGTATCCTTACCATGAATACTTATGTCATCGATTTGAAATGGGTTGTATGGTGTGGGTTGAAGACTAATTACTTTTTTATAATCGTTTAGATGAAATTAATAAGTTATTTAGTTTGACCGGTAGGTTTTTATCAACTTGCTTCCAATTAAAGCGCCATTGCCAATTGTTTTCAGTAGTACCCGGTGTATTCATGCGATGCTTACCATCTAGACCCATAATATCTTGCATTGGAAACATCGCAAGGTTAGCCTGAGACTCTAATGCTGTGTGTATAATAGGCCACGGCATCTCTTCATTTTCATATTTTTGTTCTGTATCCAGACACTCATTAATATAGTCTTTGGTTTCATTACTAAGAGAATCATGCCATCCAAGAGTGGTGTCATTATCATGTGTAGCACTATATACAACACTGTTTTGTGTATGGTTCTTGGGAAGATGTGGGTTGTCTTGACTACCGTCAAAAGCAAACTGCATTACCACCATTCCGGGTAAAGAAAACTCATCGCGCAGAGCAAGTATCTCAGGCGTTACAGTTCCTAAGTCTTCTGCTATGAAATGTATATTTGGAAAAACCTGAGTAAGTATTTGAAGTAAATGTTTACCTGGAACTGGAACCCAACGTCCATTTATTGCAGTCGGTTCACTAGAAGGTATTTCCCAGTGTCTAACTAAACCAAGGAAATGATCAATACGGATTGCATCATAAAGCTCACATTGTGTCTTGATACGATCAACCCACCAACTAAAACCATCTTTTTCCAAATTAGACCATCGATATAAAGGGTTACCCCAACGTTGACCTGTTTCTGAAAAATAGTCTGGGGGTACTCCTGCTACAAACTCGGGTTCACCAGATTCATCAAGTGTAAAGTAATTTCTATTCGCCCAAACTTCAGCGCTCTCAAGTGAAACAAAGATAGGCATATCACCTAAAATAGAGATGCCTTTATTATTGGCATATTCTTTAAGTTCCTGCCATTGACTAAAGAATATAAATTGTTGAAACTGAAATTCTTTTATGGATGAATGATGTTTTTCACTAAAAGCTTCAAGAGTATAAGGGTCGCGATCACGATATTCTATAGGCCAACTTGCCCAAGGTTTATGTTCAAAGTGCTCACGTAACGCCATAAACAAAGAAAAAGTAGTTAACCAGTATTCATGTTTTTTGATAAATTGATAAAACTTAATAGCTTTATCGTTATCATGATTTTCCACAACCTTGCTATAAGCTATGCATAGGCATTTTTTTATATAGTCAGGATCACCTATAGAGAGATGTTCAAGGTCACTTTGCTCTAGCCAACCGTTTCCACATAACCAATTAATATTAATTAAATTTGTATTGCCAGCATGTGCTGAAAGTGAAAGGTAAGGACTATTGTCTGAATGAGTTGGGCCTAATGGCAGTATCTGCCACATTGAAAATCCACTGTTGGAAAGAAAATCTACAAACTTATAAGCATCTTGACCAAAATCACCAAATTTTTGGTCACCCGGTAATGAAGTAATATGACAAAGAACACCCGCTTGTCGTTTTGACAATAACGTGGGATTACTCAAGTTGATTACCCGCTACGCCGCATTGAGCCACCACCTTCCGGGTTGCCTTGACCAAAAGTAAATTTAGAAGAAAGGTAGTCAGGAGCAGGTTGATGTAATAATTCGTATAAGTTTATAAGATTATCACGATATAGTTTCTCAAAGTCACTTACCGAATCTGCTGAATTATAGTCTCCAAACCACCAAAACCAATCAGATCCTTCACAGATCGCTAATTGCATCGTTGCTTCGTTTAATTGAGTAGTGGTGAGTTCACCTGATTTTTTAACTTCGTCATAACATAGCTTTGCATCGCAAAGCATGTCCCATGCTTTATTTTTATCTTTAGAGCCAATCCAGGTGGATAACGTACCGTATACCCAGCTACCCGCTTTTAATGTAGGTAATATCTGAGTTTTTATATTTTTATTGTTTTGAATGGCAGAATAGGTTGTTAGCTCAATATCAGGATGGTCGCCTAACTGTTTGTATAAGGCATTTAAAAAATAATAGCCATTTTCAGGATAATGCTCCCATGCATTTTCGCCATCTAATATGATGGATACCACGCGCTCTGGATTGTTATCTTCATGCTTGGCGATATCTTTTAAAACATGTATTAAGTTTGCTACGGCATCATCTGCATGCCATGAGGAATATTCAAAACCAATTAAATCTGACAAACGATCATCTCTAAAGAAACACATTATGTCCTGATTAGCTAACTGATTGGGCATATGTTCGGACATTTCTTCATGAAGTTGTTCGGCTGCTTCTAAGCTTTTAACACTATTCCAAAAAACCCCTGCACCGCTAGCCACCCATTTAAAGTCATAGGCTTGTAACAAATTACACGTTGCAGCGCTAACTGCACCTTCAGAAGGCCAGCAACCTACTGGTGCAAAACCAAAATAATGTTTGAATACAGATATGCTTTTTTCAATATGCCATCTACTGCGCTCTACGCCACCTGGATAAGAATCATGACTGGGTAGGGGAGCATCCGGCATTACGTCGGTTGCACATTTAAGGTCCACTAATAAAGGAACAATAGGGTGCGCATAAGGTGTCGTTGAAAGTTCAATTTGCTTGGCTTCTGCCAGGTTACGATAGCGCGGAATGATTGAGGACATATGTTCACCAATTACGGTAAGCAGTTCATGCCTATCATGCAGATCATACGTATGCTCTTTTTTTAATAAACGTTTTATTCTTATATCTGTGCGTCTAACATTTTCTGCTAACCAGCATAAGTGATACCATACGATCAAATCATGCACGTATTGATCGTTTATGTATTCAATACTATCCGGGTTTTCTTCTAATTTTTCGCTTATTTTAAGTAATCGTTCATACACCGGAAAACGATGAATGACATGTTGTTCATTAGACCTAGAGCACCAATAAATTATTTTTTTTAATTCATCTGGTTCACTTGTAAGAGTAGGGTTAGCCAGAGCGGATAATAGTGGATCACCTATAGGTGCTTGATCGCTTATGTAATTTGCAATTTGTGATGCATAGTCGTCAATTTGTTCTAGTAAGATGGGCGTAAAATTTACTATTACATGCGCTTTTGGATTTGCCTCTAAATGCATCACCATATCGACATAATCTTTTATTGCATGCAGATAGGTCCAGGGTTGTTGATAGATTCCGGTATTACAATCTCGGTAATCTGGCTGATGCATGTGCCACATCAGTACAACTTTTAATTTATTACTATCTTGCATGGTGGACCTCCTGTCCAAGCATTTCGGGCGTGACTAGCACCCGTCCTTTAGGGCTTATATGATAGTTATTTTTATCGTTCTCTGTATCATGTCCAATAATGGTTCCATTCGGAATGTCACAACTTTTGTCAATAATGGCGTTTTTAATCTTACAGTTTTCACCAATACGAACATCCGGAAGAATAACACTATCCTCTATTTGACTATGTTGTTTAACGATAACGTTTGAAAACAGTAACGAATGATCTATATGTGAACCAGAAATAATGCAGCCACCCGAAACCATAGAATCTACCGCCATACCTCGTCTTTTATCTTCATTAAAAATAAATTTAGCCGGTGGTAGCTGTTCTTGATAGGTCCAGATAGGCCATGTTGAGTCATACAAATTCAGCTCTGGCGTAATGCCTATTAATTCAATATTGGCATCGTAATAAGAATCTACTGTTCCTACATCACGCCAATACACTTGTTTATTGGTTTCTCTATTAACAAAAGGGTATGCATATACTTGATAATCATTTTCGACAGCATAGGGTATTATATTCTTGCCGAAGTCGTGATTAGATGATTTTGTATCCGCATCACGAATCAACTGTTCTATTAAAAACTTGGTGTTAAAAACATAAATCCCCATGGATGCTAGAGAGACATTATCATTGCCGGGCATAGGTGGTGGATTCTCTGGTTTTTCGACAAAATCTAATATCCTTGTGTTCGCGTCAACCTTCATTACACCTAAAGCACTGGCTTCTTCACGTGGCACTTCTAAACAGCCTATGGTGAGATCTGCGTTATTCTCTAAGTGATGGGCCAGCATGGTGCCATAGTCCATCTTATAAACATGGTCTCCCGCTAAAATTAAGATATATTCTGGGTTAAAAGAGCGAATAATATCTAAATTTTGATATACCGCATCAGCTGTGCCTTCATACCACGAGGTTTCCAGACGTTGTTGTGCAGGCAAAAGCTCTACAAACTCGCCAAAGTCGCCTCTAAAAAAAGACCAGCCTCTTTGGATATGCCGAATCATGGAATGTGCTTTATACTGTGTAAGCACCGATATTTGACGAATACCTGAATTAACACAATTTGATAATGGAAAATCGATTATTCTGAATTTTCCACCAAAGGGCACTGCTGGCTTTGCACGCCATTCAGTTAAATTTTTCAACCGAGAACCTCGCCCACCTGCTAATATTAATGCAAGTGTGTTTCTGGTTAATACACTAACGTGACGATTAGAAGTATCTAACTGCATATTTTTTCCAATAATCTACTATTTATTTATGTCCACTATATTAGCACCTATGCAACAATCTAATGAAGAATCTTTAGAGATGCTGGTACATGCCAAGTGTCATGACCCATTTTCAGTCCTGGGTCACTGCGAGACTAAATCTAGCAAAGTACTTCGAGTACTGATTCCATTTTGTAAATCAGTACAGATAGGGGAAGAACGTATTGATATGGTTCGTGTACCAAATACGGATGTCTTTGAATACCCATATTCTAATGAAACGATACCCCTACATTACAAAATATATTGGGAAGATGATCACGGTAAAAGTCATGCTGAGTACGACCCATATAGCTTTACCCCAAAAATTTCTGAGTACGATATATATTTGTTTAATCAGGGCAGGCATTGGCATATCTATAGAATACTTGGTTCACATCATCAAGAAATTGATGGCATACAAGGTGTGCAGTTTGCAGTATGGGCGCCTAATGCTGAACGTGTAAGTGTTGTTTCAGATTTCAATCAATGGGATGGACGTCGTCATCCGATGCAAAGCATCGGCAAAAGTGGTGTTTGGGCATTATTTATTCCAGAAATAGATGCTGAAATTCCTTATAAGTTTGAAATACGCAATCGGGAAACAGGACAAATACAAACTAAAGCAGATCCGTATGCACAGCAGTTTGAAATGCGACCCAAAACGGCTTCATTAGTAACCAAACCAAGTACGTTCAAGTGGAATGATAAATCATGGTTAGAGCAGCGTGAAAAAGCTGAATGGTTGCATGAGCCCATGTCGATTTATGAAGTTCACCTTGGCTCTTGGCAACGTGATGAAGACAATAAATTTCTTGGTTATAAAGAAATAGCCAGTCGTTTAATTCCTTATGTAAAGTCACTAGGCTTTACTCATATAGAATTACTACCTATTACAGAACACCCTTTTGATGATTCATGGGGTTATCAGAGTCTGGGTTACTTTGCGCCTACATCACGTTTTGGCAAACCAGATGATTTTCGTTATTTTGTTGATCAATGCCATGAAAATAATATTGGCGTGTTATTAGATTGGGTGCCTGCCCATTTTCCAAAAGATGATCATGGCTTAAGAAATTTTGATGGTACTGCATTATACGAACATAGTGATGTACGTATGGGGGAACACCCGGATTGGGGCACATTAATTTATAATTACGGACGTGATGAAGTCCGTAATTTTTTGTTATCCAGTGCAGTGTTCTGGTTGGAAGAATTCCATCTAGATGGCTTACGTGTAGATGCGGTCGCATCGCTCTTGTATTTAGATTACTCACGAGAAGAGGGGGAGTGGTTGCCCAATCGTCATGGAGGTAATGAAAATCTAGAAGCGATTGATTTTATTAGAGAGCTTAATAGTGTAACGCATGGAGAATTTCCAGGAACACTTATTCTCGCTGAAGAGTCTACCGCCTGGCCACAAGTCACCAAACCTACCTGGACAGGGGGTTTAGGGTTTTCTATGAAATGGAACATGGGTTGGATGCATGACACTTTGAAGTACATGCAAAAAGATCCCATTCACAGAAAATATGAACATAATAATCTTACCTTTGGTTTGTTATATGCTTTTCACGAAAACTTTATACTACCGTTTTCGCATGATGAAGTGGTACACGGGAAATCGTCATTGCTCAACAAAATGCCAGGTGATGAATGGCAAAAATTTGCCAACCTACGTCTACTTTATACTTATATGTTTACCTACCCGGGTAAAAAATTATTATTTATGGGCTGTGAATTTGGACAAGGCACAGAATGGAATCATCATGAAACCTTAGACTGGTATGTGCTTGAATATGCCAATCACAAAGGGATAAGTGATTTAGTTCGAGATTTGAATAAGTTGTATGTGGATTCACCACCATTACATAAATATGATTTTTATCCTCAAGGCTTCCAATGGATTAACTGCAATGATGATGAGCAATCTGTCATTAGCTACCTCAGAAAATTTGGCGATGAAGTTTATGTAATAGTTTTGAATCTCACCCCAGTTGAGCGTGATCATTATCGAATAGGTGTGCCTTATGAGGGAGAGTACAAGGAAATATTTAATTCAGATTCTACTTATTATGCCGGCTCGAATGTAGGCAATATCTCCAGTGTAAAAACAGATGAAATTACCTGGATGGAATTTCCTTATTCATTAGAACTCGTATTGCCACCTTTAGGTGCAATAATATTAAAGCCTGCCATAAAGAAATTAAGTGATAGTGAGTAATAACCAAACTAAAATTCTTTTTGCAAGTAGTGAAGTTTATCCATTAATAAAAACAGGTGGCCTTGCTGATGTTTCTCAAGCATTGCCTCGGGCATTACATGAACTCAATCAAGATGTTCGTATCATATTGCCAGCCTATAAACCTTTAATACACCTCACCAAACAGTCTAAATTAGTATCCGCAAAAACATTTTTAGAAGGCGAGGTTAACCTATATGAAACCAAGCTACCTGATACTGATTTGATTATCTGGTTGGTAAGTTGTCCACAACTGTTTGATCGTGATGGAGGGCCGTACACAGATAGTAACGATGAACCTTGGGAAGATAATGCTCAGCGCTTTGCTCTGTATTCACGTGTTATCGCATCCATTGCAACCGGAAAAATGGTGAAAGGCTGGCAAGCGGATGTCTTGCACTGTAATGACTGGCAAACTGGATTAGCACCAGCATTACTTCATTATGAACCAACACGACCAAAAATTATATTTACGATTCATAATCTGGCGTATCAAGGTAATTTCCCACTCTCGGTATGTTCCACATTGCAACTGCCAGACGAATTAGCATCCTTTGAAGGGATGGAGTTTTATGACCAATTCTCATTTATAAAAGGGGGTATTTTATAT
>CAZFEP010000042.1:0-14860 GCA_964517365.1 uncultured Thiotrichales bacterium
ACAGCTGGCATTTGGTTAAAGACTGTCCAAAAGTGCTTGGATTTATTGGTGGTTCGTCTGATAAGCCTGCGCCTATAAGTGATGCAGAAGCGGAAAATATTTTACAGCGCATGCAAGAAGGTGTGGATGCGCCAAAACCAAAAGTGTTGTTCGAGCCTGGAGAAGTGGTGCGAGTTACCGATGGTCCATTCAACGATTTCAATGGTGTGGTAGAGGAAGTGAACTACGAAAAGAGTCGTATGCTCGTTGCGGTACAAATATTTGGGCGTTCAACACCTGTCGAACTTGAATTTGGTCAAGTAGAAAAAGGTTAATGGCTATTTAAGAATTTTTATCAAATAAATTTACACAGAATAAATAAGCGAAATAGAAAAATAAGATCATGGCAAAGAAAGTAGATGCGTACATTAAATTGCAAGTTCCTGCGAATGAAGCAAATCCAAGTCCACCAGTAGGCCCTGCCTTGGGTCAGCATGGTGTGAATATTATGGAGTTTTGCAAAGCATTTAATGCACAAACTCAAAATATGGAAAAAGGCATGCCAGTGCCGGTTGTGATTACTGTTTATGCAGATAAAAGTTTTACTTTTATCACTAAAACTCCACCAGCCGCTATTTTGCTTAAGAAAGCAGCGGGCCTGTCCAAGGGCAGTGGTCGTCCTAATACTGAGAAGGTTGGCAAAGTGAATCGAGCACAGCTAGAAGAGATTGCAAAAACTAAAATGCCAGACATTACAGCAGCTGATATGGATGCTGCAGTTCGCACCATAGCGGGAAGTGCGAGAAGTATGGGCTTAGAAGTTGAGGGAGTATCGTAATGGCTAAAGAAGGAAAGAATTTACGTGCAGCGCGGACTAAGGTCGAGTTAGAAAAGTCCTATGCTCCTGTAGATGGAATCAACCTTGTTAAGGAATGTGCTACGGCTAAGTTCAATGAGTCAGTTGATGTGAGTATTAATCTTGGGGTAGATCCAAGAAAGTCTGATCAAAATGTTCGAGGTTCTACAGTGCTGCCAAATGGAACCGGCAAAACAGTGCGAGTTGCAGTGTTTGCAGATGGCGCGCAAGCAGATGCCGCAAAAGATGCTGGTGCTGATATTGTTGGTCTGGAAGATCTGGCTGAACAGGTTAAGAAAGGTGAAATGGATTTTGATATCGCAATAGCGGCTCCAGATGCGATGCGAGTTGTTGGTCAGTTAGGGCAAATATTGGGCCCGCGTGGACTGATGCCAAATCCTAAAGTAGGTACAGTATCGGCCGATGTGGCAACCGCTGTAAAAAATGCCAAAGCTGGACAAGTTCAGTTTAAAACTGAAAAAGGTGGAATTGTTCAATGCTCGATTGGTAGTGTGCAGTTTGATGCACCAAAACTTGAAGAAAATTTAAAAGCTTTGGTTGCAGAGTTGGTTAAGGCAAAACCTTCTTCGGCTAAAGGCGTATACATTAAAAAAGTTGTCGTCTCGTCTACGATGGGTGTCGGCGTAACTCTGGATCAGACAGCTTTAGTATAAAAGATTCGATATGCAGGTGATTAGAATTACTTGCTAAAAAATTGGGTGTTGTTTTCTAATAAATAAGTTAGAAGGCAGCCGTCCAAGACCGTAGGTGCAGCATTATTTGAATGTTGCTTAATGGGCTTACTAATTAATAGACGAATTAATAGAAAAGTCAGCCTACGTAGACTGTGTACCCCAAACCAGTTATGAATTATGCAACATAATTTTGCTACATAATTTTTTCTGGGTTGGTTGCACTGTAAGGGGAATGTGTTTTGTAGTCTTCTAATTAAGACACATGCGCATTCATGTTTTTATAAACACCTTGTGTGTATTAATAACTCAGAGGACCCCATTGTGGCCTTACAACTTGAACAAAAGCAGGCGATTGTAGCCGAGGTTTCACAAGTTGCAGCTGATGCGCATTCTGCTATAGCAGCAGAGTATCGTGGATTAACCGTGGGTGAGCTAACCGAATTACGTGCTAAGGCGCGTGAAACAGGCGTTTACCTAAAAGTCGTAAAAAACACTTTAGCTAGACGTGCCTTAGAGGGTACGCCTTATGAGTGTATGCGTGATGGTTTGGTTGGTCCGCTTATGTTGGCGTTTTCGCAAGAAGACCCAGGATCGGCAGCAAGACTTGTAAAAGATTTCGCTAAACAAAACGATTTGCTTGCGGTAAAGATGATCTCCATTGGAGGAGAACTATTAGATGCTTCTGAACTAACGAAGCTATCTAGCTTACCAACTAAAGATCAGGCAATTGGTTTACTTATGGCTGTTATGAAAGCACCGGTTGAGAAATTTGTGCGAACGCTTAATGAGCCGCATGGAAAACTGGTTCGTACGATTGCTGCTGTGAAAGATCAAAAGCAAGCTGCGGGTTAATAGTCCGAGCAAGTAGTTAAGTTTAGTTGTGAATGTAATTCATTTGGTTAATTATTATTTAATTTAGGAGTAGAAAATGGCTGTTTCAAAAGAAGACATCCTTGAGACGATTTCAGAAATGAGCGTAATGGAAGTGGTAGATTTAATTTCTGCTATGGAAGAAAAATTTGGTGTGTCTGCAGCAGCAGCTGTAGCTGCAGCGCCAGCAGCGGGTGGTGATGCCGGTGAAGCCGCAGCAGAAAAGACTGAATTTGATGTGGTAATGAGCAGCTTTGGCGGCAATAAAGTTGCTGTTATTAAAGTAGTTCGTGCTGTTACAGGCCTTGGCTTAAAAGAAGCAAAAGAAATGGTAGAGGGTGCGCCTTCAACTATTAAGGAAGCAGCTGCTAAAGATGAAGCTGAAGATATCAAAAAGCAATTGGAAGAGGCTGGCGCAGCGGCAGAGCTCAAGTAGTTGCTGCTAACGTTGGTTTTTAACTTTACCAAACAACGATTGGATTCGTTGTTTGGTTGCTTTTGTGTCTGTTTTTTGACATCTGTTTTTATTACTGCGGGGTAATTCCATGGCGTATAGCTATACCGAAAAGAAAAGAATTCGCAAAGATTTTGGCAAACGCCCTGAAATCTTGGCTGTACCATTTATGTTGCAAATACAACTGGCTTCATACCGCCGGTTTTTGCAAGAAGACGCTACAAAAGAAGATCGTCAGACTTCTGGTCTTAATGGTGCATTCGGCTCCATTTTCCCAATCGTAAGTTACTCCGGTAATGTTGAACTTCAATATGTAAGTTACCGACTAGAAGAACCGGCTTTTGAAGTAAAAGAATGTCAGCTACGCGGCTTAACATATAGTGCACCGCTAAAAGTGCTACTGCGGCTTGTTATTTATGATAAAGATGCGCCTGCAAGTGCTAAAAAAGTCAAAGATGTAAAAGAGCAAGAAGTCTATATGGGCGAATTACCGCTTATGACAGACACCGGTGCTTTTGTAATCAACGGAACTGAACGCGTAATTGTTTCACAGTTGCATCGTTCGCCTGGTGTTTTCTTTGATCATGATAAAGGTAAAACACACTCCTCAGGCAAGCTTTTGTACTCTGCTCGTGTGATTCCATATCGTGGTTCTTGGTTAGATTTTGAATTTGATCATAAAGATTGTTTGTTTGTAAGAATAGACAGGCGTCGTAAATTGCCCGCATCTATTTTGTTGCGTGCAATTGGTTACAGTAGCGAAGAAATTCTTTCGATGTTTTTTGATACCAATACGGTAAGAATTACAGATAAAGGTTTCATTCTTGATTTAATTCCAGAACGTTTGCGCGGTGAAATTGCACCACTAGAAATTAAAGCAGGTGGCAAAGTTATTGTTGAGGCCGGTCGCCGCATAACAGTACGTCATGTGCGCCAAATTGAAAAAGCAAAAGTTAAAACGCTTGAAGTGCCGGTTGAGTATTTGCTGAATAAATTCTTAGCAAAAGATTTAATCGATACAGATACGGGTGAGTTGGTTTGTAAAGCTAATGATGAGTTAACAGAAGAAAATATTGAAAAGATACTAGAGTCATCGGTTGATGTGTTGGAATTATTGTATACCAACGATATTGACAGAGGTCCTTATATTTCATCTACCATTGCTATTGATCCGTCTAGTAATGAGTTGGAAGCGATGGTGGAAATCTACCGCATGATGCGTCCTGGTGAGCCGCCGACTAAAGAGGCTGCCCAAAACTTATTCCAGAATTTATTCTTTGCACCGGAACGCTATGACTTATCGCCAGTAGGTCGAATGAAGTTTAATAGACGTGTTGGTCGCGAGGAGCAAACGGGAGCAGGGATATTAAATAATGATGACATTTTAGATGTCATGAAAGTGCTGATTGATATTCGTAATGGTAATGGCATTGTCGATGATATCGATCACCTTGGTAACCGACGTGTACGTTGTGTTGGCGAGATGGCAGAAAATGCTTTCCGTGTAGGCCTGGTACGTGTTGAGCGTGCGGTTAAAGAGCGCTTAACCTTGGCAGAATCTGAAGGTTTAATGCCTCAGGAAATGATTAATGCCAAGCCAGTTGCAGCAGCAATAAAAGAATTTTTTGGTTCTAGTCAGTTGTCACAATTTATGGATCAAAATAATCCATTATCCGAAATTACACATAAACGTCGTATTTCTGCATTAGGGCCAGGTGGTCTTACGCGTGAGCGCGCAGGTTTCGAGGTGCGTGATGTGCACCCAACACACTATGGTCGTGTTTGCCCAATTGAAACACCTGAAGGTCCAAATATTGGCTTGATTAACTCATTGGCAATATTCGCACGTACTAATGATTATGGTTTCTTGGAAACTCCTTATCGAAAAGTAATTAATGGCAAGGTTACGGATAAGATTGAATATCTTTCTGCCATCGAAGAAAGCCAATTTACGATTGCCCAAGCTAATGCGCCATTAGATGAAAGCGGTAAATTTATTAATGAACTGGCATCGGTAAGGCATCTTAATGAGTTTTCATTAGCAACCACTGACAAAGTGGAATACATGGATGTGTCGCCAAAACAAATTGTTTCCGTTGCGGCCGCGTTAATTCCGTTCCTGGAGCATGATGATGCTAACCGCGCATTGATGGGTTCAAACATGCAACGCCAAGCGGTTCCAACCTTGCGTGCAGAAAAGCCTTTGGTAGGGACGGGCATTGAGCGTGCAGTTGCAATTGATTCGGGCGCAGCCTTATCTTCGAAGCGTGGTGGTATTGTAGATTCAGTGGATGCGGGTCGTGTTGTGGTTCGTGTCAGTGATAAGGAAACAGAGGCGGGTGAACCTGGTGTAGATATTTATAATCTCACTAAATATATTCGCTCAAATCAAAATACATGTATTAACCAAAAACCTCTTGTTCGACCGGGTGATGTGATTGCGCGCGGTGATGTATTAGCGGATGGGCCATCAACCGATTTAGGTGAATTGGCTTTGGGTCAGAATGCATTAGTCGCATTCATGCCATGGAATGGGTACAACTTTGAAGATTCAATTCTTATATCCGAGCGAGTCGTTGAAGAAGACCGTTTTACCACTATACATATTGAAGAATTAACGTGTGTAGCTCGTGACACCAAGCTTGGATCAGAAGAAGTTACTGCAGATATTCCAAATGTAAGCGAAAACTTGTTAGCCAAGTTGGATGATTCTGGAATTGTATATGTGGGTGCTGAAGTAAAACCAAGTGATATTTTGGTGGGTAAAGTTACACCAAAAGGTGAGACACAGCTCACTCCTGAAGAAAAGCTTCTAAGAGCGATCTTTGGTGAAAAAGCTTCTGATGTGAAAGACACCTCGTTGCGTGTGAAGTCTGGGATGGTAGGCACCGTAATCGATGTACGAGTATTCACTCGTGATGGCGTCGAGAAAGATAAGCGTGCATTACAAATTGAAGAGGCAGAAGTTGAGCAAGTACGTAAAGATCTTAATGATCAATTACGTATTTATGAGGCTGATATCTATGCGCGTATTGAACGTTTAATTACTAATAAAGTAGCGGATGGTGGGCCAGATGGATTGGCTGCAGGTTCTAAGGTTACTAAGGTTTATTTAGACAGTATAGAGCATGAGCGTTGGTTTGAGATTCGCATGCAAAATGAAGATGTGAATGTCCAGCTTGAGCAGCTTTCTACGCAATTAAAAGAGCAGCGTGATTCATTTGATCAACGATTGTTAGCTAAGAAAGAAAAAATTACACAAGGTGATGATTTGGCGCCGGGTGTTCTTAAAATGGTTAAGGTTTATATTGCTGTGAAGCGACGTATGCAGCCTGGTGACAAGATGGCTGGCCGTCATGGAAACAAAGGTGTTGTTTCAATGATTGTTCCAGTGGAAGACATGCCGCATACAGAAGATGGTACGCCGGTCGATATTGTGTTGAACCCACTAGGTGTACCCTCACGAATGAATGTAGGTCAGGTGCTAGAAATTCATTTGGGCTGGGCCGCAAAAGGTTTGGGCTTAAAGATTGATGGCATGTTGAAAAAGAATGGTGAAGTTCAACAGCTTCGTTCGTTCCTGGATGAAATCTATAATAAAGATGAAGGTATATCTGTAAATCTCGACGAGTTCAGTGATGATGAAATCATGAATATGTCTAATAACTTGCGCAGTGGTGTGCCCATGGCGACACCTGTATTTGATGGGGCGCAAGAATCAGAGATTAAACGTATGTTAAAACTTGCTGATTTACCCGAAGACGGTCAAACCCTTTTGTGGGATGGGCGAACAGGTGAGTCTTTTGAACGTAAAGTTACAGTAGGCTATATGCACATGTTGAAACTAAATCACTTGGTTGATGACAAGATGCATGCACGTTCAACAGGTCCATATAGTTTGGTTACTCAGCAACCTCTTGGTGGTAAAGCACAGTTTGGCGGTCAACGATTTGGTGAGATGGAAGTATGGGCGCTTGAAGCTTATGGCGCATCGTATACCTTGCAAGAAATGCTCACGGTTAAATCGGATGATGTAACCGGCCGAAACAAAATGTATAAGAATATTGTTGATGGTAATCATTCGATGGATGCGGGTATGCCCGAATCGTTCAATGTATTGATGAAAGAGATTCGTTCTCTTGGTTTGAATATTGATTTCGAACAAGAAACTTAATGGTTCTTGGTTAGTATTTGGTTAATTCTTGGTTGTTCGTAAAACGCCAAAGAAGAAACACTAGCAAGGTTTCCATAAGAAACGATTTTTAAAAGTATTTGTTATTTAAGTTGCAATTAAGATTGCATTAAAGACGTAGTTACTGGAGATGTAATGAAAGACTTACTTAGTTTATTAAAGAATCAGGGTCAAGTAGAAGATTTTGATTCAATACGTATTGGCCTGGCTTCCCCGGACATGATTCGTTCATGGTCATATGGTGAAGTTAAAAAGCCGGAAACGATAAACTATCGAACTTTCAAGCCTGAGCGTGATGGTTTGTTCTGTGCAAAAATATTTGGTCCGAATAAGGACTATGAGTGTTTGTGTGGAAAGTACAAGCGACTTAAGCATCGTGGAGTGGTATGTGAAAAGTGTGGTGTTGAGGTAACACTTACTAAAGTGCGCCGAGAGCGCATGGGGCACATAGAGTTAGCCAGTCCAGTTGCACATATTTGGTTTTTGAAATCCTTACCTTCACGAATTGGTCTGTTGTTAGACATGACGCTGCGTGATGTGGAACGGATTCTTTATTTTGAGGCGTTTGTAGTAGTGGATCCTGGTATGACCGGGCTTGAGCACAAGCAACTTCTTTCTGATGACACTTTTCTTGAGGCAATAGAAGAGTACGGCGATGAGTTTGATGCGCGCATGGGTGCAGAAGCTATTCTCGATATGCTCAAACAAGTTAACTTGGAAGAGCAAGTAGTTGAGCTGCGTGATGAAATCAAAGAAACACGTTCAGAGGCGAAACTAAAACGCTTATCTAAACGAATTAAGTTAGTTGAATCACTAATCGAATCTGGCAATAAGCCTGAGTGGATGGTGTTAACAGTATTGCCTGTATTGCCGCCTGACCTTCGTCCGTTAGTGCCGTTAGATGGTGGTCGTTTTGCAACATCAGATTTAAACGATCTGTATCGTCGTGCGATTAACCGTAACAATCGTTTAAAAAGATTATTAGAGCTAAATGCACCTGACATCATTGTGCGTAATGAAAAGCGTATGTTGCAAGAGGCCGTTGATGCACTATTAGATAATGGGCGTCGAGGTCGTGCAATTACCGGTACAAATAAACGCGCATTGAAATCACTTGCCGATATGATTAAAGGCAAGCAAGGTCGTTTCCGTCAAAACTTATTAGGTAAGCGCGTAGACTATTCAGGTCGTTCAGTCATTGTGGTGGGTCCGACGTTGCGTCTACATCAGTGTGGACTGCCGAAAAAAATGGCTCTGGAATTATTCAAGCCGTTTATTTTTAGTAAGCTTCATATGCGTGGTATTTCACCAACCATTAAAGCTTGTAAAAAAGTGGTAGAAAAAGAAGGCCCCGAGGTATGGGATATCCTTGAAGAAGTTATTCGAGAGCATCCGGTTATGTTAAACCGTGCACCGACTCTTCATAGATTAGGCATCCAGGCGTTTGAGCCTACTTTGATTGAAGGTAAAGCAATCCAGCTTCATCCACTAGTTTGTTCTGCGTTTAATGCTGATTTCGATGGCGACCAAATGGCCGTGCATGTGCCGTTGTCTATTGAAGCCCAGCTTGAGGCGCGTGCATTAATGATGTCAACCAACAATATACTGTCGCCTGCGAACGGTGAGCCTATTATTGTTCCATCTCAAGATATTGTTTTAGGTCTTTATTACTTAACGCGTGAAAAAGTAAACGTGGCTGGTGAAGGCATGATCTTTGCTGATATTGAAGAAGCTGAGCGCGCCTATGAGAACCGCACGGTGCAATTGCATGCGAAAGTAAAAATTCGAATTGATGACTACGATATTGATGAGCATGGTGAAAGCACTCCAGTTCGTAGAATTATAGAAACCACTGTAGGCCGTGGTATTTTATCTCAAGTGCTGCCTAAGACATTGGAATATGCGCTAGTGAATCGGGACATGGATAAGCGCGCAATTTCAAGTTTGTTAAATGCTTGTTATCGTCGCGTAGGTTTAAAAGATACGGTTATATTTGCTGATAAGTTAATGTATACCGGATTTAAATTTGCAACGCGTTCAGGCGTATCGTTTTGTGCTGACGATATGGTGATACCCGCTGAAAAAGAAACTATTTTGGCTGAAGCAGAAAATGAAGTGACAGAAATTGCTTCTCAGTATTCCTCTGGTTTAGTAACTAAAGGTGAGCGCTATAATAAGGTTATTGATATTTGGTCACGCACCAATGATCAAGTTGCCAAGGCGATGATGGATAGCCTGGGGCATGAAGAAGTTGAAAATGCTGAAGGTAAAATCGTTAAGCAGGATTCCTTTAATTCAATTTACATGATGGCTGATTCTGGTGCGCGTGGTTCACCCGCACAAATTCGCCAACTTGCAGGTATGCGAGGTTTGATGGCGAAACCAGATGGTTCGATCATTGAAACTCCAATAACAGCAAACTTCCGCGAAGGATTAAATGTACTGCAATACTTCATATCAACACACGGTGCGCGTAAAGGTTTGGCAGATACTGCACTTAAAACGGCTAACTCTGGTTATCTAACACGTCGATTAGTGGATGTATCACAAGATTTGGTGGTTACAGAAGAAGATTGTGGAACAACAAACGGCCTCTTGCTTACTCCCATTATTGAAGGTGGTGATGTAGTGCAAACCTTACCTAGTCGTGTGTTAGGCAGAGTAACTGCAGAAGATGTAATGGATGTTAAAGGCAACATTGCGGTACCTGCTGGAACGTTCTTGGATGAAGCCTGGGTAGATAAGTTTGAAGATATCGGTATTGATGAAGTAAAAGTACGTACACCTATAACCTGTGATACCCGTTATGGTGTCTGTGCATCTTGTTATGGTCGCGACCTCGCTCGTGGTCACTTGATCAATATGGGTGAATCAGTGGGTGTTATTGCGGCACAATCAATTGGTGAGCCAGGTACACAGTTAACTATGCGTACTTTCCATATTGGTGGTGCAGCAAGTCGTGCAGCCTCTGCAAGTGATATCACGATTAAATCTAGCGGTACGATTAGGATGCATAACCTAAAGCTTGTGCAGCATAAAAATGGTCATAACGTAGCTGTATCACGTTCAGGTGAATTAGGTATTGTTGATGATCAAGGGCGTGAAAGAGAACGTTACAAGATCTCCTACGGTGCCACTATTTCTGTAAATGACGGAGATAGCGTTAATTCAGGACAAGTTGTTGCAACATGGGATCCACATACTCATCCAATTATCACCGAGGTTGCAGGTAAGGTTCAGTTAACCGATTTTGCAGAAGGTGTAACGGTTGAATCATTTACTGATGAAGTGACCGGTCTGAGTTCTACGGTGATTTCTGACCCTAAGAGTCGTCCTGCAGCAGGCAAAGACTTGCGGCCTTCACTTAACTTGTTAGACGATAAAGGTGAGCCGTTAACGTTTGCAGGAACTGAAATTCCAGCCACATATATTTTGCCACCAGGGGCTTTGGTGAATCTTCAAGATGGAAACTCGGTAGACGTGGGTGATGTAATTGCACGTATACCGCAAGAGTCATCGAAGACGCGAGATATCACAGGTGGTCTTCCACGCGTGGCTGATTTATTTGAAGCACGTAAACCTAAAGAACCAGCCGTACTTGCAGAGCAAACCGGAACGGTTAGTTTTGGTAAGGATACAAAAGGCAAAGAGCGTTTGGTAATCACCGATGAAGATGGTGAATCTACTGAAGTGTTGATACCAAAATGGAGACAAATCAATGTGTTCGAGGGTGAACATGTGGAGAAAGGTGAGGTAGTAGTAGATGGTGAATTAAATCCTCATGACATTTTGCGCCTATTGGGAGTTACAACGCTTGCAGAATATTTAGTAAAAGAAATTCAAGATGTATACCGACTACAAGGTGTGGGAATTAACGATAAGCATATTGAAGTGATTTCTAGGCAAATGCTGCGTAAAGCAGAAATTGTTGATCCAGGTGACACGATTCATTTGCGTAATGAGCAAGTAGAAAAATCACGTTTACTGGATTTGAATGATAAGTTAATAGCTGAAGGTAAACAGCCTGCAACCTTTAATCCTGTTTTGCTTGGAATTACTAAAGCATCATTGGTGACAGAGTCATTTATATCTGCTGCTTCATTCCAGGAAACTACTCGTGTGCTTACGGAAGCATCTGTGCGAGGTTCAAGAGATATGCTGCGTGGATTGAAAGAAAATGTAATTGTGGGTCGCCTGATTCCTTCCGGTACAGGATTGGCGTATCACGAAAAACGTCAATTAGACGCTTTGGCTGCCATGTCAGCATCTGATGACACAAATGATAGTGAGGCAATGCCTGAAGCAATGATGGAAGAAGCATTAGCAGAAGAGCTTACTAATGCAGAAGCCAATGCTGAGGTTTCAAATAGTGGTGGAGAAGAAAGTCCATCTGTAGAAAGCTAATTTGCCTTCATCTGAGGACAAAATTGGTTCTTAATGGGTATAAACCTATTAGAAGCAATGGTTATCAATAATTAAAGCAAGGGTTTGCTTGACAGTATAGCTGCGGATTTCTACAATTCCGCGGCTATACACAGCCCTTATCCTGGCCGATATTTTTTTCGGTCTGTGTTAATTACAAGCCCACGTCAAGCATGAGTTGGGTATACATAAGCTCGGAATAAAAGACCGAAATATTTTAATAAAAGATAAATTTATGGCAACAACAAATCAATTAGTACGTAAGCCTCGAAAGCGTAAAATAGAGAAAAGTAATGTTCCTGCATTGGCTAGTTGTCCGCAGAAACGTGGTGTATGCACACGGGTTTATACCACTACACCTAAGAAGCCAAACTCTGCCTTACGCAAAGTAGCACGTGTACGTTTAACCAATGGTTTTGAAGTCACCAGCTATATAGGTGGTGAAGGGCATAATCTGCAAGAACACTCGGTAGTACTTATTCGTGGTGGTCGTGTGAAAGATCTGCCTGGTGTGCGTTATCACACTGTACGCGGAAGTCTGGATACTCAAGGCGTGCAAGATCGTATGCAAGGTCGTTCTAAGTACGGTACTAAAAAGCCAAAATCTTAAAAAGTCTAAAGATAAAGTAAGTCACACAACCAATACAAATTCATTACATTCACTGAGTTCATAAAGAATTAAAAGAGTAAGTTGCCATGTCACGAAGAAGAGAAATACCAAAAAGAGAAATTTTGCCTGACCCTAAGTTTGGTGATTTGTTGGTTGCTAAGTTTGTAAATATGTTGATGAAGCATGGTAAAAAATCTACTGCTGAAAAAATTCTTTACCAAGCATTTGATAGCGTCAATAACAAAAGTGGGCAAGATGGCTTGGAAGTATTCAAGAAAGCTCTAGAGAATGTCCGACCATTTGTTGAGGTGAAGTCACGTCGTGTAGGTGGAGCGACTTATCAAGTGCCAGTTGAGGTGCGACCAGTTCGCCAAACCACATTAGCAATGCGTTGGATTATTGATGCTGCTAAAAAGCGTGGCGAGAAATCAATGATCAATAAATTAGCAGGTGAGCTGGCAGACGCTGCAGAACAAAAAGGTTCTGCAATGAAAAAGCGTGAAGAAACATTACGTATGGCAGAAGCAAATAAGGCCTTTTCGCATTATCGTTGGTAGCGTGAATAGTATTTCCTCATGGCGCGCAAGACCCCAATCTCGCGGTATCGAAATATCGGTATCATGGCGCACATTGATGCAGGCAAAACTACAACAACAGAAAGAGTCCTTTTTTATACTGGGATCTCGCACAAAATAGGTGAAGTTCATGATGGTGCAGCCGTCATGGATTGGATGGAACAAGAGCAAGAGCGCGGAATTACCATAACCTCTGCTGCAACGACATGTTTTTGGCGTGGCATGGCAGGTCAGTTCGACCAGCATCGTATAAACATAATTGATACCCCTGGACATGTTGATTTCACTATTGAAGTGGAACGATCATTGAGAGTGTTGGATGGCGCTTGTGCTGTATTTTGTGCAGTAGGAGGTGTAGAGCCGCAGTCTGAAACGGTTTGGCGTCAAGCAGATAAGTATCGTGTACCCCGCATGGCTTTTGTAAATAAGATGGACCGCACGGGTGCAAAATTCTTGCGTGTGGTCGAGCAAATTCGTGAGCGACTGGGTGCGCATGCGGTACCTATTCAATTAGCTATCGGTGCCGAAGAAAATTTCCAAGGTGTGGTCGATCTCATCAAGATGAAGGCGATCTACTGGAGCGAAGAAGACCTTGGCGCTACCTTTGAAGAAAAAGAAATACCGTCTGACATGTTGGAAGAATGTCAAAAATGGCGTGAGGAAATGGTTGAAGCTGCAGCTGAATCCTCGGAAGAGATAATGGATAAGTACCTAGAGGATGGAATCTTATCAACGGATGATATTCGCAAAGGATTGCGCCACCGAACTCTAGCCAACGAAATAGTGCCAACATTGTGTGGCTCTGCTTTTAAAAATAAAGGTGTGCAAGCGATGCTAGATGCGTTTGTTGAGTATATGCCTTCTCCAATTGATGTGCCTGCAATTCAAGGTATCTTGGATGATGGCAAGGAATCAGAAGCAGAAAGAAAGTCTTCAGATGATGAGCCATTTGCGGCGTTAGCTTTTAAAATTGCAACGGATTCATATGTTGGTGCATTAACCTTTTTTAGGGTGTACTCCGGAGTTTTGAAATCCGGAGATTCGGTATACAACTCAATTAAAGGCAAAAAAGAACGTGTAGGGCGAATATTGCAAATGCACGCCAACTCACGTGAAGAAATTAAAGAAGTCCGGGCTGGTGATATAGCAGCTGCGGTTGGTTTGAGAGATGTAACCACAGGCGAAACACTTTGTGATGCCAAGCATGTCATCAAATTGGAACGTATGGAGTTTCCAGAGCCGGTAATTTCGGTTGCAGTAGAGCCAAAAACGGTTGCGGATCAGGAAAAGATGGGTGTGGCTTTGCAAAAGTTAGCGCAGGAAGATCCATCCTTTCGTGTGAAAACGGACGAAGAATCTGGACAAACCATCATTTCTGGAATGGGTGAACTACACTTGGATATAATAGTAGACCGCATGAAGCGTGAATTTAGTGTTGAAGCAAATGTAGGTGCTCCACAAGTTTCCTATCGTGAATCTATAACGACTAATGTTGATCATGAAAGTAAATTTGTGCGGCAATCTGGCGGTAAGGGCCAGTACGGGCATGTATATTTAAGGCTAGAACCACAGCCGCAGGGTGAAGGGTTTGAATTTGTAAATGAAATTTCTGGTGGTGTAGTGCCTCGTGAATATATACCTGCTGTTGAGAAGGGTGTAAAAGAGGCGCTGGATAATGGCGTAGTCGCTGGTTATCCAGTTGTAGATGTCAAAGTGACTTTATATGATGGCTCTTTTCACGAAGTGGACTCATCAGAAGTGGCATTTAAAATTGCTGGCTCAATGGGTTTTCGTGACGGTATGCAGAAAGCAGATCCGGTGTTATTAGAGCCGATAATGAAAGTAGAAGTGGTAACACCTGAAGAATACATGGGTGATGTAGTAGGAGACTTAAATCGTCGCCGAGGCATGGTAGGTGGAATGGAGGAAAGTCCGTCAGGTAAAGTGATTCGTTCCGAAGTGCCATTGTCTGAGATGTTTGGTTACGCAACAGATTTGCGTTCAGCAACACAAGGACGTGCAACCTACTCGATGGAGTTTGATAAATATAAGGAAGTTCCGAACAAGCTTTCTGACGGGATGATTAAAAAGAATTTTTAATAAGTTGAATGAAGTATTTTTTGTAAATTGTTGATGTAGATATCTTTTGTGAGGTAAAAGAAAATGTCGAAAGAGAAGTTTGAGCGTAATAAGCCGCATGTCAATGT
>CAZFEP010000043.1:0-14826 GCA_964517365.1 uncultured Thiotrichales bacterium
CATCGTTACACTGTGGTTGGCGTATAACAAGTTCGGAATGGCAAAAAATAAGTAACTTATGCAGCAGTATTTAGAGCTTTTAAATCATGTAATGACCCATGGTGTCGAGAAAGGTGATCGAACCGGCACTGGTACGGTTTCTGTTTTCGGGTATCAAATGCGTTTTGATTTGCAGAATGGTTTTCCGATGCTGACGACAAAAAAGTTACACTTGAAATCAATTATTCATGAATTACTTTGGTTTTTGCGTGGCGAGACTAACGTTGATTATTTAAATAAAAATGGGGTTTCAATTTGGAATGAATGGGCAGATGAAAATGGTGAGTTAGGGCCTGTATATGGTTCCCAGTGGCGTAGTTGGCAAAGTGCTAACGGAGAAAGTATTGATCAAATTTCTCAACTCATTGCTGACTTAAAAGATAATCCATTATCCAGGCGTCATATCGTCAGTGCTTGGAATGTAGGTGAGCTTGAAAATATGGCGCTACCTCCCTGCCATACGTTTTTTCAATTTTACGTCGCACAAAACACACTCTCTTGCCAGCTCTATCAACGAAGTGCAGATGTATTCTTGGGCGTGCCATTCAATATTGCTTCATATGCATTATTGCTACAAATGGTTGCGCAAGTAACCGGATACAAGGCAGGCGAATTTATACATACTTTTGGTGATGTGCACTTATATAACAATCATATAGATCAAGCAAAAAAACAACTCAGTCGCCCACCTTATGCGTTACCAAAAATGAGAATTAATCCTGATGTAAAATCAATCTTTGATTTTACATTCGAAGACTTTGAATTACTGGATTATAAATATCATGAGCATATTGCTGCACCTGTAGCGGTATAGTAATTTTATTTATGGAAGTTTCAATTATTGTAGCGATGACTCCACAGGGTTTAATTGGCATCAATAATAAAATTCCTTGGCATCTGCCAGCAGATTTACAGCGTTTTAAAAAAATTACCATGGGTCACCCTATTATTATGGGGCGAAAAACGTTTGAGTCTTTGCCTGGCTTGCTGCCTGGTCGCCAGCATTTTGTATTGACACGAAACCCTAATTATATTGCAGAAGGTTGCACAGTTATAACCAATTGGGCGCAACTAGAGATCTTGATTGACGGTAAAGCATTCGTCATAGGTGGGGCAGATATTTACAACTATGCATTACCTATAGCCCAGTATCTTTATATTACCATCGTGCATGCTGAGCTAGAGGGAGACATTTATTTCCCGGACTGGAATCAAAAACAATGGCGTGAAGTGGAGCGGGAGTTTCGTGAAAAAGATGAAAAGAATATGTTTGATGTAGATAATGTTCTATATGAACGAAGTATTTAAATGATCAATGAGAGTAGTTGTGTTTTAATTTAAAAAAATTAAAGTTAACCTAGACGTTAAGATAAATTAAGTTACATTATATTTATTTAGATGCTTATGAAAAGTAAAAGATCAAATGTTCTTATAGGCTTCTTATTAGTCGTATTTTTTAGTAGTACTTTACATGCAGCTACTGTGCCTGCGCCAAAAGGTTGGAATGAAGAAGAAGTCAATCAAGTCAGAATCCTTACTAAAGGCAAGACTATAGTCGAGATTGGGCCATGGTTGAATATTAATGGCATGAAACTTGATGCACGGTTGCAGAGTATGGAAAAAATAGTGCCGGATGCCGCAACGTTTGTTTCTTCAAAAGGCGTTATAAAAGAATCTCTACCGGGGCTTATTCTGTCACGCGTAAAGTCAAATACGGAAAAAAGAGTGGGCAATCGGTTTTATATGCATGTCCCGGCAGGCCTGGGGTTGCGCGATTGATGAAAATGGAGATTAAGGGTTTAGACCTAGTTAATATTATTGTAGGTGCCAGTTTTGGTGAGTCAGTTTGTAAAAATGAGGATAAAGGAGATCCGGTAGCTAATGCAGAAGGTTATATTTCACAAGAAACAGTGACGTCAAAAATTTCAAAGCAAAATTCTAATCAAATAAATAAAGAAGAAACCAATGCTCATATTAAACAAGCAGTAAACACCGAGTCACTGGATGCGGCACCTATTCCAGAGGGATTCAAAGAAATCCGTGGTGTTATTGTGATGGGTATTCAAGCGGGAGGAATGTTTGGTACTACTGAAAAATTTATTGCATTATTTGATAATGGTGATTATACATCCGATTTAAAAAACACATTTGGATACGGTGTTGAGGTTTCCAGAAAAAAGAAATCTAAGAAGTGGGGGCATTGGAAAAATAAAAGTAACACCTTATTGCTCAAAGGGCATGCCGATGAAACTTTTGATAAGACCCGTGGAAATTGGGTAGCAAGGCCTGCTGCTGCTGACCAAAGACTCAATGGGTGTTTTGGGAATATAACTTCAACTAGTGGTGCAGACTATACAAGTGGTACCACAGTGGGCGTGGCAAGAACCTGGTGTTTTTGGGAAAACGGTCGTTTCACTAATTCAGCAACTTCTTTTGGAAGATCAGAAAATGCTACTATGCGAGTATCAAACCCTAAATCATCGGGTCGTTATAAAATTGATAACTATGTGGCGCGATTTGTATATGACGATGGACACGAAGTGATTGCAGCGTTTTGTTTTGCAAATGAAAAAAAGAATCATATTGCATTAAATGGTAAGCGCTTTATGGGTAAATAAGATCTAACTGCTCTATTCTATCCTATGAATAGATGTAAGTTTATCGATTCCTTGGGATTTCCTTTTTAGCTTCACAGTCTATTTGATAAACAGTAAGTTTATCCAAGTCAATTTTAACAGCAGTAAGCGCGCCTCCCCATAAGCAGCCTGTATCTGTTGAGATAACGTTATGGTCATTGATATGTCCCAACGTAGACCAATGACCGAATACGATAGTGGTGTCCTGACTTCGGCGTGAGGGTATTTCATACCATGGCTTCATGCGAGCGCTTTGTGTTCCTGGAGTGTTCTTTTCGGTAAAGCTCATCATGCCTTGATGGGTGCAATATCGTATACGTGTCATGAAATTTGTGATGGTACGTAATCGATTCCAGCCTTTGAGTCTTCCATCCCATTGGTTGGGTTCATCACCATACATATTGTATAGAAAGTCTTTATATTTTTTTGCACGTAGTATTGCTTCAACTTCTTTAGCATATCGTAATGAATCTTTAATTGACCATTGTGGCGCAAGACCTGCATGCACCATGGCAAATTTAAGTTGTTTATTATATGCCATGAGTGGTTGGCGTCTTAACCAGTCTACAAGTTTGTCTATTTCTTTTGCTTGTAAGACAGGATATAAGCTACTGGTGGTTCTAATTTCTTTGGCGCCAGCATGAGCGGCCAGTAGATGTAGGTCATGATTGCCTAATACCGTTACAGCAGAACTACCTAACGATTTTATCCAGCGTAAAGTTTCTAAAGATTTAGGTCCCCGATTGACTAAATCACCAACAAACCATAGTTGATCTTTTTTAGGATTGAATGAGATAAAGTTAATGAGCTCTTGCAGTTCATCAAAACAACCTTGCACATCACCAATTGCGTATACCGCCATGTAATACTGCTACTCACTATATAATTACCCAAACTTTATCTCATGTAAGAGATAAAGTTTGGGAAAAGATTAAATATAATTGTAAATTAGCTTTAGTGTAAAACGCGTGGAGCTGCAAGGGTGAAAGCATTAATGGGTGCATCAAACTCTGTGCCATCATCTGCTAGCATTTGATAAGTGCCTTGCATGGTTCCAACAGGCGTTTCTAGCATGGTGCCACTCGTATATTGAAAGGCTTCTCCGGGTCGTAAGTAAGGTTGTTCACCGACTACACCTTCACCCTTAACTTCCTGAATTTTGCCATTAGAGTCTGTTATGCGCCAGTGACGAGTCACTAGTTTTGCTGGTACATGGCCGGCATTATGAATCGTAACGGTGTACGCAAAAACAAAGCGGCTTTCACCTTCATCAGATTGGGCTTCGATATAAGAGGTGTCTACGCTTACGTCTATTTGATTATTTTGATCTTCCATGAATACAATTATACCTGGTTATTATTAAAAAACTCGGATGCAGCTAACAGAAATTTACTGATTAACTATTAACCATTATTACTATGGGCGAATTAGTTTGTGTTACTTTATAAGGCAGCATGAGGGCAAAATGATTCAGTTCTTTGCACAATCCGCTAGCGAGTGGACTGTGCTAACTCATTGGAAAGTTTTATATATTGCTGAATAGTAACTTCTTGGGGTCTTTGAATGGCTTGGATACTTGCTTTAGTCAATTGTTCTTCGCTAGCCATTTTGCCAAGGCTATTCTTAATGGTTTTACGACGCTGTTGAAAAGCGGTTTCAACCAATTTGGCAAATAATATTTTATCTACAATCTGCTTCTGATAATGATCGGTCGGCTTAAGCCGCATAAAGCTTGAGTTCACTTTAGGAGGTGGAGTAAATTCAGTTGGGCTAATATCGAATAAGCTTTCAACTTGATAACTCGCCTGGATCATGATGCTTAAGCGACTGTAATTGGAGTCTCCGGCTTTAGCTACAATACGATCCACTACTTCTTTTTGCAGCATGAAATGCATATCAATAATGCTGTCTGCGAAGGTAAGCAAGTGAAACAAAAGCGGGGTTGAAATATTATAGGGTAGATTGCCAAATATTCGAATTGGCTCGCTTTGGTTAGCAATCTTATTGAAATCAAATTGGACTACATCAGCAAGGTGTATTTCTAGAGTACCAATATTTTTACATAGTTCTGCAACTTCTTTTGCTATGTCACGATCAATCTCGATTGCTTGAAGAATGTCTACATTTTTTAATATAGGAATTGATATTGCACCGCGTCCAGGGCCAATCTCCACTAATTTTTCACCCTTTTTAGGATGTATAACATTGACAATGTTATGTATGGTGTTTGGATTGCTTAGCAGATGCTGACCAAAGCGTTTTCGTAACGGTCTAGTCATTTGGATGCCTTGATGAATACTCTAAGTATATAGTGACTAAAAATAATGAGTGTGGGTATGAATTTTTTTATTTCTATTTGTATGTTTAGGTGATTTAGTTTTTTATTAGTTCTGGAATATCCTCAACCGGTGCTATATCACTCGAAGATTCTGATGGAAGATTGGGTGCAACGGGCGTTATGGGGGGTTGCTGGTTAGTGTTTGAAGAAGTTTCTTTTAGTGCATAGGTGCAAATTATTTCATAGTCGCTCGTTTCACTGGATTTTGCGAGTGCAAGTGTGATGGTTACACTAGGGTGATATAAGAGTAATAATTCGTTCGCTTTTAAGGCTTCTGATGTATTGGAATCTGCAATTACCCCAAAGTTAATATCTAGACTTTCACCCATCTGGTCAGCAATGGAGCGAAGGGCAGACAAGGCAGTATTGTTCTCTCTTAGTTTGATTTGTCCTAGGTAGGCAACACCCAATGCAGCCGCATCGTTGGTAATTTCAAGTTTACGTGCATCTTCAGACAGAGGTTGAAACTTAAAGGTAACAGTATTGGCTTGTACTAAGTCAAAGCGTTCATTGCTTTTAAGCGTAATCGTTTGATCCTCTAAGCCTGCTGCATTTGCAATGGATGCAGATAATAATACAAAAAGTAGTGAGGTTAGTATTTTAAATTTCATAATTTCTAATATTTATATTAAACAACTTTGTCAGCACCATAATAAACTTCTTCAATATTAAGTACTAATGCACCTTTGCCTGGAAATTTGGGGTCTAGCCATTTTTTCATATCATCATAGATTGGACCCTCTTCATAGTACTCCAGACTTCCTTTCACTTGATAGGATTCTCGTTCAGGCGCAATGTAAAGTAATACACCTTTGCTACCGCTTTTTATGTTTTCTAATGTCTTATTGAATGCATTGTTGGTAATAACGAATTGTTCATCATTGATTAGTTTCGCACAAATAACCCATACTGAATTAGCGATATGATCTCTATTGATTGTGGTAAAAACCATTCTTTCTTCGTGTTGTTGCCAGGCTTGTAATGCTTCAGGTGTTAGTTTGGCCATATTAAGTCCTAATGTTTACTGGATAGTTGTTTTGCTTAATTTAGCCGCTAAGTTAACGGCTGCTAGAAGGCTACTTTCATCTGCAATGCCTTGTCCAGCAATATCTAATGCTGTGCCATGGTCTACTGAAGTGCGAATTATAGGCAAACCCAATGTTACATTAATAACTTCGCCAAAGCCTTGGTGCTTGATAACCGGTAGGCCTTGGTCATGATACATTGCAAGCACTGCATCTTTGCCTTTAAGTTTTTGCTTTGTAAATGCAGTATCTGCGGGCAGTGGCCCAACCAGGTTCATGCCTTGTTGACGTAATTTTTCAAGTGTTGGAATGATAATATCGTTTTCTTCACACCCCAGGTGCCCACCTTCACCTGCGTGTGGGTTGAGCCCGCATACCGCGATACATGGTTTGGGAATACCAAATCTATTCACCAAATCATAGTGTAGTGCTTGCAAAACAAGGGTTATTCGTTCTTTGGTTATGTGTGAAGAGATTTCACTTACCGGTAAGTGGGTGGTGACTAAGGCTACACGCAGGGAGGAGTCTGAATTTTCATTTAATGTTTCATTTGCAAGTAACATTACGGGGTGGCCCCCAGTGTGATCAGCAATGAATTCAGTATGCCCGGAAAAAGAAATGCCGGCATCGTTGATAATACTTTTTTGCACGGGCGCTGTGGTCAATGCGCTTAGCTTTTTGATAGAAACTAATTCTACTGCCTTAGCAAGGGTTTTAATTACATAGGCTGAATTATTTTTGTTTAGATGGCCAGCTATTGCAGGCTCGGATAGATCTATATTGATTACTTTTAGTGTTCCAGGAGAATGTGTACTGCATTTTGATTCTGCGACAAAGTTTTTGAAACGAATAGGCAGCCCGAGTAAGTTCGCGTGTTCTTGTAGCATCTTCAAACTAGCGATGGCTACAATTTCAAAATCTAACGGCTTGCTTGCTAGTTTAAGCGTTAGCTCTGGACCGATTCCTGCAGGCTCCCCCGGTGTAATCGCAATACAGATATTTTTTTCATTAGAGTGAGCCAAAGAGATTGTATTAAATTAGTGACCTAGTTCGAGGTATGGAGTCTATTCTCAATATAACTCTCATCACGCAATTGTCGGAGCCATAATTCAGTTTCTTCTTCAAATTTTCTTTGTCTTATCTGTTCACGTGCTTCACTACGCATGGCTTCTTGAGAATTATCATGCTCACGTTTATCAAGTACTTCCACAATATGCCAACCAAATCTACTTTTGAAAGGCGCACTGATCGTTCTTGGTTCTAGTTCGTCCACTACTTCTTTAAATTTAGGTACAAAATTGCTGCTTACAGACCAATCCATATTGCCACCATTTACAGCACTGCCGGTATCTTCGGAATTTGCGCGGGCTAATTCTTCAAAGTCATCGCCATTTTCTATTCTGGCTTTTAAGTCTTTAAGTTTTCTCTCAGCCTCTTTGTCATTTACTAGGGCGTTGGTGCGAATCAGTATGTGTCGTGCCAGAACCTGATTCACCATAGTATTTTCAATCGCACGGCGATCTAGAACTTTGAAAATATGATAGCCTGCAGCACTTTGGCCGATTTTGCTTATATCACCTGTCTTCATACCATCAATTTGTTGTGTAAAAATCTCAGGCAATTGTGTTTTGTTGCGCCAACCTAGTTCACCACCTTGCAGTGCATCTTGTGCATCCGAAGCAGCGATCGCTAGTTGAGAGAAGTTATTACCCGCTCTTGCTCGATCATGCACTAATGAAGCTCGATGTTGTGCTTTTTCAATCTGTCCTGGTTTAGGAGTTTCAGGAACTGCGATGAGAATATGGGCAATATTATATTCATATTCTTTCTTTAATAGATCTTTGTCGACTTTGGTTACCAGTTCTTCTACCTCACTATCCGAAATTTGTATTCTGCCGCCAATGGTACGTCTGCGAAGTTGATCCAGTAACATTTCATTTCTTACTTGATCGCGGTAGGCAATATAATCTAAACCTTGTTTTAATAAGGTTTCACGAAACTGTTCTAATGTCATGCGGTTACGCTTGGCTAAATTACGCATGGCTTGGTCTAAGCTTAACTCGTCTACCTGGATGCCTCTTTGCTCAGCAAGTTGCAGTTGCAGTCGTTCGGTAATGAGTCTTTGTAGAATCTGCTCGATCAATACATCTTGTGGAGGTATGGCTTCTGGGTTGCCTTCGAACTGTTTCATAATAACACTTGCGCGTTGACGTAATTCGCTTTCCATAATGACATCGTTTTCGACCACGGCAACAATACGATCCAAAAGTTTGGTAGTTGCTGTACTCGTAAATGAAATTACAGATAGCACTACCATCAAGCCTATTGCAGATAAAAAATTAAGTTTTTTCATATTTAATGTATTCATTTTAAAGATATTCATCGTCTCTTGAATCATAGCCACGTATGCCGCGTTCGAGCAATTCTCCTATTGGCGAGCCTATTTGGCCCAGGCCTTTCAGAACAAGCTGAAGCTCTATGCTGTTATTATAGTCTTCATCGGTGTTTTGATTGAAGCGACGGCCCGCCAATCGAAACTTCCAGCAACAGGTGTCATATTCGACCCCAACCAATTGCTCTAAGTTGCGCTTTTCTTGTAAATCATAGTTCCATCTTGTTACCGCCCGCCAATGCTCATTAATAGGCAATACCATTGAAATATCGGATTGTTCGAGGCTTTCTTGAACATTGCTGACGACGTCAATTGGCTCAATATCGCGGCGGCGGTAACGGTATCCCATATTGAAAATCAGGCCCTTATCGTTATTGTATTGAAAGCGCACAGAATTTCTTTCGGTATGGTCATCATGAGTGTCGTAAAGGGTTGTGGCGATAGCTTCCCAGCGATCATGAAGGCCAATTTTAAGTTCAGCTGCCACTTCAGAAGAACTTTCATCTTCAGCAACCACGTTTGGCAAGGTAACTTTACGATCACGAAAATAAAAGATACGTCCTACACTGGCTCTAAATTTTTCACTACCATCCTCTAGATCCAGCACTCGAGTCGTTAAGCCTACACTTAAACGATCAGCATCTCCGATCCTGTCACTGCCACTAAAGCGGTCATCACGAAATAATTGTTCGTACACAAATTCATACTCGTCAGTATCAAATATAGGAATATCGTCTTGATCACGAAAAGGGGTGTGTAAATAGAAAAGTCGTGGTTCTAAAGTTTGAATTGCAGTGGAATTTTTAAACTGTTTTTCAAAAATAAGTCCAGCATCTAAATGCGCACTTGGCAAACTACGTGACGGCTTATCATCCAAACCATCTCTGCGATTTAAATCATATTCAGTATGCGTAAGTCTTGCGCCAGGGCGAATAAAGTAAGCATTATTTTCAAACGGCCTTTCAAGCTCGATACCTAAGTGTAGTCGGTCACCATCAATTCTATCGTCGTGTTCAAATTGAACCCATTCACTTTCGGAATTGAAGTCAAACCCACCTGCTAGATTGTAATAGGTGCTATCTAGTTTGATTTGCGGTACACGTTTAAAGGGTTTGTCAATATTTGGGATAGTTTCATCAACAACCTGAAAGCTCTGAGCACGTGCTAAAAAATTCCAATGATCTGTGCTGTATCTCAGGTCGCTATGTCGTTCTAAATATTGAGTGCTTGTGATTCCCAGTCCATCTCCCAAATCTTCAAAGTAATTTTCATCTGATGCTTTGTTGTATAACAAGTCGAGCTGTAAATCTGGAGTGAACTGGCTGACATGTTCGAAGTTTGCCAAATATCGATCATCTTTAAAGTCACTATCGTCAATATATTCTAATCCTAGTTGTCCAACACTCTTTTGATTTAAGTATCGCGCTTGAGACTTTAATTGCAATCCACGTTCCGTTAAAAGTCTGGGTGCAAAAATGGCGTCTTTGTTTGGTGAGATATTCCAGTACCATGGAGTTTCTAGTTCAAAACCAGAATCATTAGAATTGCCAATTGTGGGGGCAAGGAAACCTGATTTACGTCGGTCATCAATGGGGAATCGGATCCAAGGTGTATAAAAAATAGGTACGCCTTTAAATTTAACTAAAACGTCTTTTCCTATTCCTGCACCAGATGTTTTGTTTAAATTGATTTCGTCAGCTGAGAGTTCCCAGGTTCGGTCATCTTCTTCACACGTGCTGTATGTCGTGTCTTCAAAGCGTACTAAATCAGCGGAAGACCGTTCTATGCTTTTCGCTTTTCCGTTAGCATGTAGTGGCTTGTAATAATATTCAGCATCTTCAGATTTCGCATAGTCCGTCTCCAGATTAAGTTCGGCTGCTTGGCTTTTAATGATTAATTGCTGGTCTTCTGCACGTACATCTCCACTCGCCAAGACATTTTTATTGTTTTGGTCATATTCCAGTTTTTCAGCATCAATGGTTTGCGTGCCGCGAATCATCTGCACGCTTCCTTCCAGTGTGGCAACACCGTTTTCATCACGTTTGGCTTGATCTGCGGTAAACTCTGCAGGTGTATTGGGGTCCAAAGGTACAACTTGTTGGCTGGATTCAGTGATTGAGCTGTCACTACAAAAGCCATAGGGGCTTGGTTGATTGTCGTCTTCAGCTAAAGCAGAGGTAAAATGTACAGTGCACGTCAGCGCTAAAAAGGATACAAATAGCTTGCTTATGGCTTTAAATAACACGGGATATAGGTAGAGTTAGCTTATTAAAGTACGTTAAAACGCATTTTTGATTGATTCTTTTTATTTTTGATTTTACTGCAAAGTCTGATTAATTATCAGACACTTACAGTGTAACAGTTTTAAGGCAAGTCATTGACCAATTCTGAGCAACATAATGGTAATTCTATAGCTAATACCAGCGGTTCAAAACAGCTAGCAGGTAGCTTAATTGCAATTCTTACCGCTGGTTTGTTGGTGGGCGCATTATTTTGGACAAAAAAAGGCCCGGAAGCGAAATTAGAAGAATTGCCCCCACTTAAAGTCGTGCTTTTAGAAGTTCAAAGACAAAATCTATTACCCACTGAATCTTTGACCGGACGTTTGCAACCCGTGAAAACTGCACAGCTCAAGTTCGAGGTGCAAGGCAAGGTAAAGCAACGATCAGTAGAACCAGGTGTATATGTTGAGCAAGGTGATGAATTGTTAGTACTGGATGCTCGAGATCTACAAGATCAATTCATTCAATCTCAATCTCAATATGATATTGAGCAAGCCGGAATCCGGCGTGACCAGCGCATGCTTGCATTAGCAAAACAAAATTTAAAACTTCAAAAATCAGAAGTGCAACGTTATGAACAATTAAATAATGATTCACTAATTTCTGCATCACAGCTGGATGCTGCACGGCAACAAATGTTAACGCTAGATTCACAAGTATCTGATTTGCAATATAAGGTTACAACTTCAAAAGCTAGAGTTGCATTAAAAGCCTCTGAACGAGATTTAACACAGAGAAACTTACAACGTGCAACGTTAACTGCACCTTTTTCAGGTTATGTAAATGAAATTAATATAGAGGTTGGAGATTACGTCACAGCAACTCAAATAGTAGCCACAATAGTTGATACGAGTTCTCTAGACTTGCAACTTGCAGTTCGTGGAGAGGTGGTCTCTGCCTTGACTTTGAATCAAGAAATTGAAGTGGTAGTTGGCGCTAAAACTATCCCTGGAAGACTCATTGCATTACAGCCCGACCCGAATATATCTACTAATACTCATGCAATAAGAATAAGAGTATCAGGTGATCAGGCGCAGTCTGGAATGTTAGCTAATGCTGATCTACCTTTAAGTCAGCAGATAAATGTACTTACCGTGCCGGTATCTGCAGTCTCTACCAATGCTGGCGAAAGTTTTGTGTTCAGTTACATGAATGGAACGTTGCGCAAACTTCCGGTTTTGGTTAGTGATCGGGTGGGCGGTAATTATATTGTTTCAGCAGGGTTGGAGTCAGGCGAGAAAATAGTGGCTCGTGATGTAGTAGGGCTTAAGGATGGTCAGCGTGTTATCACAAAGTTCTAAATCATATTTATTCTCGTCAATCTAATGTAATTGTATGGGCATCATAAACTTCTCGATCAAGAATCCTCTTGTCGTAAATTTATTTTTAATTTTAATTATTGTATTAGGAATTATTTCTTGGCGTAGTATGCCGCAAGAAATGTTTCCAGTTGTAGAAATTGATAAGGTTCGTATAGGCACAGTGTTTGAAGGTGCCCCTCCAGAAGAAGTCGAGTCACAAGTAACCATACCGATAGAAGACGAGTTGGATCTGTTGCCTGATATTGATGTAGTTACATCAGAGAGTAATGAAGGGTCTTCTAAAATTATAATAGACCTCAAACCCGATGCTGATATTGATGAATTTGTTCGCGACCTCCGTTCAACTGTCGATGCAATTACCGATCTGCCTGAAGAGGCGGAAAGGCCCACCATAACAAGACTAAAGACGCGTTTTCCGGTTATTAGCTTAAGTGTTTATGGTGATGTTTCGCCTGGCACCTTGGTGCAAACGGCAAAAGATATTAAAAGCCAACTGCAACAATTAGATGGTGTAGCTAGTGTCAGTATTGCCGGTGAGCGTGAATGGGAGCTTTGGGTGGAAGTGGACCCGTTTGTTATGTCTGCCCGTAATGTTTCTTTAAACGAGGTGATATCCGCCTTGCGTAATAATTTAAGAGACTTGCCTGGAGGATCACTTAAGGCTACCGAAGGCGATATATTACTGCGTGGCAAAGGTGCTGCACCTGATATTGAATCAGCAAAGAAAATTGTATTACGTAGCAGCAGCAGTGGTGGGCAGCTGCAGTTGGGTGAGGTTGCTGATGTTCAGCTTAAATTGGAAGAAACTAAAACACTGGGGCGTTTTAACAATAAACCTTCGGTTAATTTAACAATTACTAAAACGGCTAAAGCTTCTACTATCGATGTTTCAGCACTAACGCGTGAACTTGCAGCGAACTTACAAGAGGAGTTGCCAGCAGGAATTAAGATCGGATTATTTAGTGATCTTTCGATATATGTAAAAACACGTTTAGAAACACTCAAATCTTCTGGTGCAGTTGGATTGGTATTGGTCTTGCTTTCTTTATACTTATTCTTAAATTTTAGAGTTGCAGCAATAACTGCGATGGGTATTCCTGTTTCATTTTTAGTGGCGGTAATTATCATTTATTACCTTGGCTATACTATTAATATGGTCTCAATGTTTGCGTTCTTGATTGCGTTGGGAATGATTGTTGATGATGCGATTATTGTTACTGAAAACACGTATCGTCATATGGAAAATGGTATGTCGGCAGTAGCTGCTGCTAAAAAGGGTTCGGGTGAAGTGTTTTGGCCGGTAATGGCTTCAACCTGCACAACGATTGCGGCTTTTCTACCTATGTTTGGTGTTTCAGGCACATTGGGATTGTTCATCCAGGTAATACCCGTTGTGGTAACGGCTGCTTTGGTTGGATCATTGTTAGAGGCTTTCGTGGTGTTGCCTTCACACTCTGCCGAAATGCTTCGCGTAGCCAAACAAAAGAAACGTAATAAAATTGATTGGAATAAATGGCTAGAGAAATATATTTCTGTTGTTAAGTATGCATTACGTAATCGTTATTTTATCTCCGCAGTTACTATTGGAGTTTTAAGTGTTGGATTAGTATTTGCCAAAATATATATGCCATACAATCAGTTTGGAGATGTTGAGATTGGCCAGTTTTTAGTAAATGTTGAAGCGCCCAACACATATAGTATTGAAGATACTACTGAGCTTGCAATTGAAATAGAGCAGAAGTTTGCTGAAATTTTTGAAGAGAATGAATTAGATACATTGTTAACAAATGTTGGGGTGACATTAATTGACTTTAATCGTTTTAAGCTTGGTAGTAATTATATTCAATTTGTTGTTGATTTGAAGAAACCCAAGCCAAAAGGGTTTGTAGAAAAATTCGTGAGTCCTTTAGTGAATATGCGTTTTACCTCAAAAGGCGTGAGAGAACGTAGTACCGAAATTATTTTAAACGAAGTTAGAGAGAGTGTAGCTTCAATACCCGGAATACAACGATTTTCTATATTACGCCCACAAGGTGGCCCTGCAGGCTCTGATATCGAAGTTGGAATAGTTGGCAAAGAAACTAACAAGTTACTTAGCTTGTCAGGTGATGTGGTCACTTTTTTGAGACGTATACCCGGAGTTAGAGATGTGCGCCAAGATTTGGAGCCTGGAAAGCTTGAGTATCAATATACGATCAATGCGCGGGGTCGGGAATTAGGCCTTACACAAACTCAAATTGCAGATGCAGTACGCACCGGTTACTTGGGTTTAGAGGTGATGCAGGTAAATTGGAAATCAGATCGATACCCGGTGCGGGTAATATATCCAGACTCCATACGTGAAGATGGTGCTGGTCTGAATCGACTGCCTATTACACTGGAAAGTGGTGGAACGGTTTATCTGGGTGAGGTGGCCACTATAGAGCTGGGCCGGGGCTTAGGTACAGTTCAACGACGTGACTCACAAAGATTATCTTTAATCACTGCTGAAGTAGATAGTGCTGCGATTACTCCCTTAGAAGTAACGGCGCTGCTTGAAGAAGAATTTAAAACACTAAGTGATGAAAATTTTGGTTACTCTTTACTTTTCCTGGGTGAGAAGAAAGAGTCACAAGATTCATTTAATGATATTGGTAAAATGTTGATTATTTCATTAACCGTTATCTTTTTTATCCTGGCTGCATTATTTAAGTCTTTGTTAGACCCTTTTGTAATTATGTTTGCAATTCCTTTTGCAATAGTTGGTGTTATCGCTGGGCATATGATATTCGGCTATAACTTACAGTTTTTGT
>CAZFEP010000044.1:0-14565 GCA_964517365.1 uncultured Thiotrichales bacterium
GTTATGTCGATTGAAAAGCTTTCTGGTATTGAGGTGCCGGAGCGCGCGCAATATATACGCGTTATGTTTGACGAAATCACGCGTATCCTTAACCACTTGTTATGGTTAGGTGCGCATGCATTAGATATTGGTGCGATGACAGTGTTTCTTTATGCTTTCCGTGAACGCGAAGACTTGATGGATTGTTATGAGGCAGTGTCGGGTGCGCGTCTACATGCAACGTACTATCGTCCAGGCGGTGTTTACCGTGACTTGCCGGATGCAATGCCTAAGTATACCGAATCACGATGGCATGATAAAAAGGAAGTGGATGAGTTAAATGAAGCTAGAACCGGTTCTTTTCTAGATTTTATTGAAGACTTTACAAAACGTTTTCCAGCTTGTGTGGATGAGTATGAAACATTGCTGACTGACAACCGAATTTGGAAACAACGCACAGTTGATATTGGTATCGTCACACCTGAGCGAGCGCTGCAATTAGGTTTTACGGGCCCAATGTTACGTGGCTCTGGAATAGAGTGGGATTTACGTCGTAAGCAGCCGTATGAATCGTATAGCCATTTGGATTTTAAAATTCCGGTAGGGGTTAATGGTGATTGCTATGATCGCTATCTAGTGCGCATGGAAGAGATGCGTCAATCCAACGATATTATTAAGCAATGTATAACTTGGCTAAGAAGTAACCCAGGACCGGTAATGGTGGATAATCATAAAATGGCACCACCATCCCGCGGCGAGATGAAAATGGGTATGGAAGAGCTCATACACCATTTTAAATTATTTACAGAAGGGTACTGTTTGCCTGAAGGCGAGGTATATTCTGCAATAGAGCACCCCAAAGGTGAGTTTGGGATTTACCTGGTTTCAGATGGTGCTAATAAGCCTTACCGAATTAAAATTCGTGCACCCGGTTTTGCCCATTTAGCGGCATTAGATGAGATGTCTCGTGGGCATATGCTTGCAGATGTAGTCGCCATTATCGGCACACAAGATATTGTGTTTGGGGAGATAGATCGATGAGTGAAGTCTCTAATAAAAATTCAATTTTATCAGATCACTTGCAGGATGAAATTGAAGATTGGATTTCTCGGTATCCGCTTGATCAAAAACAATCCGCGGTATTAGGTGCTTTACGAGCATTACAACATGAAGAAGGTTATCTACCGGTAGAAAAAATGGATGCGATAGCAGAATATTTAGAAATACCGGCTATGGCAGTTTATGAAGTTGCATCGTTCTATTCCATGTTTGAATTAGAACCAGTTGGCAAACACACGATTTCAGTATGTACCAATTTATCTTGCATGCTGCGTGGCTCAGATGAAATCGTTGCGCATCTAAAAAATAAACTTGGAATTGATATCGGTGAAACTACACCGGATGGTAAGTTTTATTTAAAGCAAGAAGAAGAATGTTTGGCAGCATGTTGTGGTGCGCCAATGATGCAAGTTGATCATGTTTACAAAGAAAACTTAACCATCGAAAAAGTTGATGAAATCTTAAAAGAATTAGGCGACTAGTTATATTCAGTTATGCAGATAAATAACGTTTGTTATAAAACTTTACAATTTGACCAGCCATGGACGCTGGAGAATTATAGGAGTGTGGGTGGATATGCAGCCTGGGAAAAAATTCTGCGTGAAAATATTTCACCAGATGAAGTTATCGAACAAATTAAAGCTTCAGGTTTGCGTGGTCGTGGAGGAGCGGGATTTCCTACAGGATTAAAGTGGAGTTTCATGCCGCGCAATCCGGATATTCAAAGTTATGTAGTATGTAATTCTGATGAGTCTGAGCCGGGTACATGCAAAGATCGTGATATTTTAAGGTTTAATCCTCATTCTGTAATAGAGGGAATGGCAATAGCAGCTTATGCAATGCGCTTGTCGGTGGGGTATAACTATTTGCGCGGTGAGTTTCTAGACGAGCCTTTTATAAGGTTTAAAGAAGCATTAGACGAAGCCTATTCTGCTGGGTATTTAGGCGACAATATTATGGGGTCCGATTTCACTTTTTATTTGTATGACACTTTAGGCGCAGGTGCATATATTTGCGGTGAAGAGACCGCACTACTGGAATCATTAGAAGGTAAGAAAGGGCAACCTCGTTTTAAGCCGCCGTTTCCAGCGAATGTAGGATTATATGGTAAGCCTACTACTGTTAATAACACAGAAACGTTTGCCTCTGTGCCTAGCATAATGCGTGAAGGTGCCGAATGGTTTGCTTCAATGGGGGTTGAGAAAAGTGGCGGTACAAAATGTTTTTCAGTTTCTGGTCACGTTAATCGCCCGGGAAACTATGAAGTGCCACTCGGAATGCCGTTTTCTGAATTACTTGAACTAGCGGGTGGTATACGAAATGATGCAAAACTAAAAGCGGTTATACCTGGTGGCTCATCCGTTCCAGTATTGCCTGGCGAAATAATAATGAAGACCAATATGGATTATGAATCGATCACGGCAGCAGGCTCGATGTTGGGTTCTGGTGCAGTTGTGGTGATGGATGATTCGACTGACATGGTTAAAGTGTTGCAACGTATTTCACGTTTCTATTTTTCAGAGTCATGCGGCCAATGTACGCCATGTAGAGAAGGTACTGGTTGGTTATATCGAATGTTGTGTCGTATTGTGGAAGGAGAAGGTCAGTCAGAAGATATCGATAAACTTGATGATGTTGCAACCAAGATTGAGGGCAGAACCATTTGTGCATTGGGAGATGCAGCGGCAATGCCAGTGCATAGTTTTATCAAACATTATCGTAATGAATTTTTGCACTACATAGAGCATGGCTGCAGTATGTTGGAAACAACTAAACAGAAAGATGCAGCATAATGATTGGTAATAATTGATGTCTGAAGAAACTGTACAAATATTTATTAACGATAAGGAAGTTACAGCACGAAAGGGTGCAATGCTTATCGAAGTAACTGATCAACACGATGTTGATGTGCCACGTTTTTGTTACCACAAAAAATTATCAGTTGCTGCAAATTGTCGCATGTGCATGGTAGAAGTTGAAAAAGCACCTAAACCGCTACCCGCTTGTGCAACACCTGTTATGGACGGCATGAAGGTGTATACAAAGTCCCCATTAGCGTTAGACGCCCAACAAGGGACGATGGAATTTTTACTAATCAATCATCCTCTTGATTGCCCGGTATGTGATCAGGGTGGTGAGTGCGAATTGCAAGATGTTGCGATGGGGTACGGTAATAGTATTTCGCGTTATACAGAACGCAAACGTGTAGTGCCCGATAAAGAATTAGGACCATTAGTCTCAACAGATATGACACGCTGTATTCACTGTACGCGGTGTGTTCGCTTTGGGACAGAAATTGCTGGTATTAGTGAATTGGGAGCAACAGGCCGAGGCGAGTTCATGGAGATTGGTACCTTTGTAGAAAAATCTCTAAGTTCAGAACTGTCTGGTAATGTCATAGATGTGTGTCCAGTTGGTGCATTAAATGCAAAACCTTCTCGTATGTCTGCACGTGCATGGGAAATGATGCAGTCAGCTAGTGTTATGCCGCATGACAGTGTTGGTTCAAATGTATATTTGCATACTCTGCGTAATCAAGTGATGCGTGTGGTGCCGCGTGAAAATGATGAAATTAATGAAACGTGGATATCAGATAGAGATCGATTTAGCTATGAAGGTTTGAATTCACCTGATCGGGCTACACAACCCATGTTGAAAGATGACCAAGGGTGGCGAGTTAGTGATTGGGATGAGTCGTTGTCATTGGTTGCAAAGCAGCTTAATCATTATCAAGCAGATGAGATTGGGGTATTAGCTGCACCACACTCAACATTAGAAGAACTATATTTGTTACAAAAAGTTTTTCGTCAGCTAGGTGTGAATAACATCGATCATCGTACACAACAGCTAGATTTTACTGATCAAGATGTTATGCCGTTATTTCCGTATTTAGGTCAATCAATAAAGTCAGTTGAAGAAAATAATAGTATTTTATTGGTGGGAAGTAATATTCGTTTAGAACAACCCATGTTGGCGCACCGCATTCGTAAGGCTGGTTTAAAAGGATGTGAAGTAAGTTCGATAAACGCTCAAGCATATGATTTCCATTTTGCTAAACAATACACCTGGAACCTTGCTCCTCAGCAATGGCTCGCAGCACTTGCAGAAATTGCGAAGTGCTCAGATTCTTATAATGAATTGTCTGCAGATTTAAAAGGTATTGTTGATGATGCAACTGTCTCTGAGGATGCACGTATTATTTTCAATTCTTTAAAGGATGGCGCGCATTCAAGTATTTTGTTTGGTGCGATGGCTGATAGTCATCCACAAGCATCAGCGCTTCGCGCATTAAGTAACTTCATTGCTAAGGTTACAAACTCTAATTTTGGATTACTTGCTAGGTCAGGTAACACAGTTGGTGCATGGCTATCAGGCGTACTTCCGCATCGATTAGCGGCTGGGGTTTCAAGCACAAGCAATGGCTTACATGCTGCGGAAATGTTTTCTACGCCAAGAAAAGTATATGTATTGCTGAATTTGGAGCCAGAATATGATTTTGCAAACTCACCATCTGTTATTGAAGCGATGCAAGCTGCAGATTTTGTGGTTGCACTCACGCCATACAATAATGAACAAGTACAATCCTATGCAGATGTAATATTACCAATTGCAACCTTTGCAGAAACAGACGGGACATATGTAAACACAACGGGTCACTGGCAAAGCGTCGGTAAAGCAGTGTCACCACCAGGTGAAGCACGTCCGGCATGGAAAGTGCTGCGGGTCTTGGCAAATAACTTGGGTTTTGATGATGTGCAATATAAAACAAGCGAACAGATTAGAGATGAGTTAAAGCAATCACTTTCTGGTGAAGTGAATATGTCGGGTAATCTGAAAGACTTTAATCATGTAAACCTCAATATCGGTTCTAATAACATGTACCGTGTTTCAGATTTGCCTATTTACTCAGTTGACAATATTGTAAGAAGGGCTAGTTCATTGCAAAAGTCTGTAGAAGATCAGCAATATCATGTAGCGATTTCCAGGCAACAAGCCAAACAACTTAATCTGCTTGATCAGGATGTTGTGCGTGTAGTTCAAGGCAAGCAAGAAGTTACCTTGCCTTTGCAAATTAATGAGAGCTTATCTGATAATTGTATTTGGATACAAAAAAGTTCAACACAGTCAGATTCGTTAGGTCACGCTATTGCGCCTGTAGAAATACAAAGGACTGCGAATGCTTGATTGGGTGCAAAGCATAATAGCAGTCATACCACCGGTAGTATTAATGACGGTGTATATGTTTGTATTTGTGTTAGTGCTTTTTGGTTGTGTGGCGTATGTAACTTTGGCTGAGCGTAAAGTAATTGGCTTCATGCAAGTGAGAATTGGACCAAATAGAGTTGGGCCTAGAGGTTTTGGTCAACCTATTGCCGATGCACTGAAGCTAATGTTTAAAGAAATGATACTGCCGAATGATGCAGATCGTTTCTTATTTCGTCTAGCACCATTACTTTCTATGATTCCAGCGTTAGCTGCATGGGCTGTGATCCCTTTTGCGGACGGTTGGAATTTTGCAGATATTAATGCTGGCTTGTTATACCTGTTAGCGATGACCTCTTTAGGAGTGTACGGTGTGGTAGTTGCTGGTTGGGCTTCAAATTCTAAGTATGCTTTGTTGGGTGCGTTACGTTGTGCAGCTCAAATTGTTGCCTATGAGATTGCAATGGGGTTTGCATTAGTAGGTGTGCTAATGGCAAGTGGAAGTTTAAACTTGGGTGATATTATCAATGAACAGCGTGGTGGTATATTTCATTGGTATTGGTTGCCACTGCTGCCTTTATTTTTAACCTATCTAATTGCTGGTGTTGCAGAAACAAATCGCGCTCCATTTGACGTTGTGGAAGGCGAGTCTGAAATTGTTGCAGGTTTCCACGTTGAATATTCAGGTATGGGGTTTGCTTTATTCTTTTTGGCGGAATATGCAAATATCATACTTATTTCTGCGTTAACTGCGTTGCTTTTTTTAGGTGGCTGGTTAAGTCCATTCCCCGAGAGTTGGTCAAGTGTTCCGGTTATTGGTGTCTTGCTTGGGCATGGTCCTCATATGTTTATTGCCAAGACATGTTTATTTATATTTTGTTTCCTTTGGTTTCGTGCAACCTTCCCACGCTATCGTTATGATCAAATCATGCGTCTGGGTTGGAAAGTGTTGTTACCTGTTACGTTAATATGGATTTTTGTTGAAGGTGTGCTCCTTTATTATCAAGTTCCACCTTGGTTTGACTAAAGATGTTTGATTAAATATGAAAGGATTAATTAGTGTCATAAAAAGTTTCACGCTTTTCGAATTATTGAAAGGTATGAGCTTAACAGGTAAACGATTTGCGACTAAAAAGTTTACCGTTCAGTACCCTGAAGAGAAAACACCACAGTCACCTAGGTTTCGTGGCTTGCATGCTTTACGAAGATACCCTAGTGGAGAAGAGCGTTGTATCGGTTGCAAATTATGTGAAGCAGTGTGCCCGGCTTTGGCGATTACCATAGACAGTGAAGAGCGTGATGATGGGAGCAGGCGAACTACACGATATGACATAGATCTATTTAAATGTGTCTATTGTGGTTTCTGTGAAGAAGCATGCCCTGTGGATGCAATAGTTGAAACGCGTGTGTTCGAATATGCATTTTTTGAGCGTGGCCAACAAATCATGACGAAAGATATGTTATTGGAAGTTGGAAGAAAGTATGAAGATGAGATTGCTACAGATCGTCAAGTTGATGCGCCATACAGATAAGGTAATAACGATAACGCTTAGCTCATAAAGACTGCTAACTTATTTAATAAAACAAGAATAATAACTATATGTTAATACAGGCTACTGTTTTTTATTTTTTCTCTGCAATACTGGTGTTATCTGCATTGGCTATGATAACGGTGCGCAACCCTGTGCATGCGGCATTGTTTTTAGTGCTAGCCTTTTTTACCAGTGGCGCACTTTGGTTATTACTTGAAGCAGAATTTTTAGGCATTGTGTTGGTGTTGGTATACGTAGGTGCTGTAATGGTGCTGTTTTTGTTTGTGGTGATGATGTTAGATATCAATATCGCCAAAATGCGTGCTGGTTATGCTAAGTATTTGCCGGTCGGGCTGTTGGTTGGAGCGGCAATGGCAGCTGAGATGATCATAATTCTAAGTAAGTCTACTTTCGAGCATGCCCAGCCTAACGCAAAGCCTGCTGATTATAGTAATACACAAGAATTGGGTGAGTTGTTATATACAGAGTATGTGTACCCATTCGAAATTGCAGGTGTAATTTTATTGGTAGCCATCATTGCTGCTATAACGTTAACGATGAGAAAGCGAGCAGCCTCTAAGCAACAAAATCCACATGATCAAATTACTGTGCAAAGTAAAGATCGTGTTCGCTTAGCTGATCTTGATAGAGAATGAGCAATAAAATAAATTAAGTTTGGAAAGTAAATAAATATTAATAACTAAAAAATGATTACTTTGACACATTTTCTTGTGCTTGGTGCAATCCTTTTCTCTCTAAGTATTGCAGGCATATTTCTTAATCGTAAGAACGTAATTTTATTGTTAATGGCAATAGAATTAATGTTGTTGGCGGTCAATATGAATTTTGTAGCATTCTCATATTATCTGGATGATTTGGCAGGCCAGGTGTTTGTGTTTTTTATACTTACAGTCGCAGCTGCAGAAGCAGCTATCGGCCTTGCTATTTTAGTAGTGTTGTATCGCAATCGATCTACGATTAGCGTGCAAGATATTGATAATTTGAAAGGTTAGCAAAGTAGAAATGAAAGCACTTTGTTTAACAATTGTTTTAGCGCCACTAATAGCCTCCATGCTTGCTGGTTTGTTCGGAAAGTCAATTGGTAGAAGTGGTTCGCATTGGCTAACTATTCTAGGTGTAACAGTTTCGTTTGTTTTAAGCTTGTTTGTCTTTAAGCAAGTTATCTTTGACCAAGTCTCATACAATATTGATATATATGAATGGCTAGCGCTTGGAGACTTTAGTTTTAAAATTGGTTTCCTGATTGATCCGCTAACAGTAACCATGATGATTGTGGTGACCTTTGTGTCTTTAATGGTGCATATCTATACGATTGGTTATATGCATGAAGATCCAGGTTATCAACGATTCTTTTCATACATATCTTTGTTTACTTTCTCAATGCTAATGCTTGTGATGGCTAACAATTTTTTGCAATTATTTTTTGGCTGGGAAGCAGTTGGATTGGTTTCATATCTACTGATTGGTTTTTGGTATACCAGAGACAGCGCAATATTCGCCAATATGAAGGCGTTTTTGGTTAACCGCGTTGGTGACTTTGGTTTTTTATTAGGCATTGGTGCAGTGCTAGCCGTGTTTAATACGCTGGATTATGAGTCTGTATTTTCACAAGCACCACTAATCAATTCGCAGACCTTTTCGATTACCGAAAATATTCATTGGCCAGTTATGACGGTAATTTGCTTGCTGTTATTTGTGGGTGCAATGGGTAAATCAGCGCAAGTGCCACTGCACGTATGGTTGCCGGATTCTATGGAAGGCCCAACTCCCATTTCTGCACTGATTCATGCAGCTACTATGGTGACTGCAGGTATTTTTATGGTGGCAAGGATGTCGCCGTTATTTGAATTAAGTGATACGGCTTTAAATGTGATTCTTGTTATAGGTGCCATCACGGCATTCTTTATGGGGTTGGTGGGCATTGTGCAGAACGATATTAAACGTGTTGTTGCCTATTCAACTTTATCACAACTGGGTTATATGACCGTAGCATTAGGGGCATCGGCATACTCAATTGCTATTTTTCACTTATTCACACACGCCTTCTTTAAAGCCTTATTGTTTTTAGGAGCTGGCTCAGTAATTGTCGCACTACATCACGAACAAGATATGCGCAATATGGGCGGCTTGCGGAAATACATGCCGATTACTTATTGGACTGCATTTATCGGCACTTTAGCACTCATAGGCTTCCCAGGATTCTCTGGCTTCTTTTCAAAAGATTCAATTATTGAAGCGGTACATTATTCTAATTTACCTGCCGCAGGGTTTGCTTACTGGTTGGTGTTGGCTGGAGTATTTGTTACTGCTTTTTATTCCTTCAGATTACTGTTCCTGGTATTTCATGGTGAATCTCGTATGGATAAACATACAGAGGAGCATGTAAAAGAATCACCTAAAGTGATCACGATCCCGTTAATACTATTAGCGATTCCTTCTGTATTTGCAGGTTTATTTATTGGCTCGTTTGTCTTTGGCGACTATTTTGCAGAAAGTATCTATGTTGCAGAGCATCATCAGTCAGTTGCAAAACTTGCAGAGCATTATCATGGCATTGGATCCTTTTTTGCGCATGCATTTCAGGGATATGCAGTGTACTTAGCATTTGCAGGTATTTTCTGTGCATGGTTTTTGTATATGAAGCAGCCACAACTTGCAGAAAGCTTGAAGCAAAAATTACATATTCCTTATAAAGTGCTGTCCAATAAATATGGTATTGATGAGTTGTATCAAACGGTATTTGCCGATGGTTCACGCAAAATAGGCGCATTTTGTGATTCTTTTGGTGATCGCTTGTTGATAGATGGTTTACTGGTAAACGGCTCAGCAAAAATTATTAATTGGTTTTCTGTAAAAGTTCGAAATATTCAAACTGGTTATTTATACCACTATGCATTTGCGATGATCATCGGGCTACTGATTCTATTAAGTAAGGTATTTTTACAGTAGAAGCTATGTTTAATTCATTACCTATTCTAAGCACATTAATTTGGTTACCTATTATTGGTGGCCTATTAGTATTAGCAGCTAAAAAGATCTCAATAGATTTTTCAAAATGGTTTTCTTTGATCATTGCGCTAGCTACTTTAGGGGTAAGTATTGTTTTAATGCGAGGCTTTGATAGTAGTCAACATGCAATGCAGTTCTATGAACAAATACCTTGGATTAATGCGTTTAATATTTACTATGCTTTAGGTGTGGACGGCATTGCAGTGCCTTTAATCCTGCTAACAACAGTCATTACCGTTTTAGTGATTATTGCCGCGTGGGAATTAGCACGTGATCGTGTCGTGGAATACTTGGCTGCTTTTCTTGTTTTGGAAGGCTTAATGATAGGTGTATTCTGTGCGCTAGATGCTATTCTTTTTTATATCTTCTTTGAAGGTATGTTGATCCCAATGTTTTTAATTATTGGAATGTGGGGCGGTCCTAGAAGAGTTTATGCAACTATAAAGTTCTTTTTATATACTTTTTTTGGTTCGGTTTTTTTATTAATCGCACTAATCTATATGTACTTAAATGCTGGAACTTTTGAAATTGCAGCTTTGCAGTTAACAAAGTTTGATGAAACTCAACAGTTATTTTTGTTTTTAGCATTCTTTATCGCATTTGCAGTAAAAATACCGATGTGGCCAGTTCATACCTGGTTGCCGGATGCTCATGTGGAGGCGCCAACAGGTGGTTCGGTTGTATTGGCTGCGATTATGTTGAAAGTTGGCGGCTATGGGTTTTTGAGATTTAGTATTCCTATTACTCCTTACGCAAGTTATCAATTAGCTTATCTAGTTATAGCCGTATCTTTGGTTGCTGTAGTTTATATTGGATTTGTTGCGCTCGCACAAAGAGATATGAAAAAGCTTATTGCATATTCATCCATTGCGCACATGGGTTTTGTTACGCTTGGCTTTTTTGTAATCTTTAGATTAGCAAGCGATAACAGTTCTTATTCTGAGCTCGCGTTGCAAGGTGGTATGGTGCAAATGATTTCACATGGCTTTATTTCTGGCGCCATGTTTCTTTGTGTAGGCGTGTTGTATGACCGTATGCATAGTCGTCAAATTGCAGATTACGGTGGTGTGGTAAACACTATGCCCAAGTTTGCAGCTTTCTTTGTGCTCTTTGCAATGGCAAATGCAGGTTTGCCTGGAACTTCTGGATTTGTAGGGGAGTTTATGGTGATTCTGGCTAGCTTTAAGGCAAATGTGTGGTTTGCATTTTTAGCAGCGACCACTTTAATCATTGGTGCTGCATATACGCTTTGGATGGTTAAGCGTGTGTTGTTTGGTGAAGTGGCAAATGATGAAGTCGCAAAATTGAAAGATATAAATGGTCGTGAGTTCTTTTGTTTGTCAGTGCTTGCGTTTTTTGTTTTATGGATAGGATTGTGGCCTGCACCTTTAATTGAAATGATGGATGCTTCGGTTTCACATCTTTTGTACCAAGCTCAACAAACTAACCTCCCACAATAAACTAATCGTAATGGATAGCTTAGATATAAATTCTGTAGATTCACTTCCAGGTTTGCTTGTCATGCTGATGAAGTCACTAGTGGTAATGCCTGAAATAGCATTACTTGTAGGGACATTGATTGTATTGATGGTAAGTCTGTTTGCAGGACGCAATAGTGAAAATGTTACGTATACGTTAAGTCTGGTTACGTTGATTGGAATGGTATTTTTGTTTTTGCGTGGTATTGACCGGCCCGATGTCGTGCTGTTTGAAGGAATGTATGTGCATGATGGTCTTGCTAAGCTAATTAAAGTGCTCATTTGTATTACCGTTGCAGCGATCTTTGTATATGCACGACCGTATTTATTAAGTATTAAAAACTCTAGGCCAGAGTTTTATGTGTTGGGGCTGTTCGCGACATTAGGGATGTTGGTAATGGCTTCTGCACAAAATTTTATTACCATATATTTAGGGCTAGAGCTTTTATCTTTATGTTTGTATGCGCTAGTAGCATACATACGTGATTCTAATGATGCTCCGGAAGCTGCGATTAAGTATTTTGTGCTGGGTGCAATTGCATCAGGATTATTGCTCTATGGCATGTCTATTATGTATGGCATAACCGGTTCATTGAGTCTTACTGAAATAAGTGCATATTTACAGAGTGCAGACGGGCTTAACATTGGTCTCATATTCGCATTAACGTTTATTGTAGTAGGGGTTGCATTTAAGTTTGGAGCGGTTCCTTTTCATATGTGGGTACCAGATGTATATCAAGGTGCTCCTACTGCAGTAACTATATTCATTGCAACTGCTCCCAAGCTTGCTGCGTTTGTTATGGCGATACGTTTATTAAGTTATGGGATGCAAGAGTTAGTGGATGATTGGCAACAGATGCTAATGATACTAGCAGTGTTATCTTTAGTATTTGGAAATCTAATTGCCATTGCACAGAGTCATATAAAACGCATGTTAGCGTATTCAACCATTTCTCATGTTGGATTTGTATTACTGGGATTTTTGTCTGGTGAAAGTTTTGGTTATGCAGCTGCATTATTTTATACCGTTATATATGTGCTCATGGCAGCGGGTGCTTTTGGAGTGTTGTTGTTATTAAGTAAACATAATCGTACTGATATTGATGAGCTTTCAGATTTAAAGGGATTAAATCAATCTCATCCTAGATTAGCGTTAATCATGTTGTTGGTGATGTTTGCTATGGCAGGAATGCCGTTAACAGTGGGCTTTTATGCCAAACTATATGTGCTGCAAAGTCTGGTGTATAACGATTTTATCTGGTTGGCATTGTTGGCTGTCATCATGTCTATCGTGGGTGCCTTCTATTATTTGAGAGTGATTAAGTATATTTACTTTGATGATCTAGAGGTAAGGTTAGGCATACATAATAATGCCTGGCTCGCAAATGCAGTGCTCTCAATAAATGGTTTGTTAATTATAGGATTGTTTATATTTCCTAATTATTTACTGAATTATTGTGTAAGTGTATTTCCCTAGCATGCCCATGCTTTGGCTTCAGATTTAAGCAACGGGTACAGCATAGGAAGAACTGTGAGCAACTTGGTGAGGTCTTTTTCTTGTGCCTAGTGGCCAAATCACTCAAATTTGGTGTTTCCTTTTTGATTACTCTTTGTTCAACACCTATTCTATAATCTTGTATTGTGAGTAGTAACTGCGTAGACTCCTGCGGCTCAGATTGATGCGGGGTGGAGCAGTCTGGCAGCTCGTCGGGCTCATAACCCGAAGGTCGTAGGTTCAAATCCTACCCCCGCTACCACATTCAAGCATGCCTAAAGTGAACCCATAGGCCATGACTTTATTGATTGTTATCAGTAAATATTCAGGTAAATTTTCCTAGTAAATTTTCAGGTAAATTTCCGGCAAATACCCTAAGTTATATTCTATTTATTTGAGTATTTCTATTTTTAATAGTCGTTAATGAACCTCAAAAATGGGCTAGGTAAACGAACTCCTGATTAATTTTAGTGAGATTGTGCAGTAGGCACTGTTTTTTTTCGTGCTATCTTGTCGCTATGCTAGTTACATTTGAATCGAAGGCGTTCGCAAACATCACTATGTTTGGTGATGTCGCAAAGAAACTTATCCAGTCTATGGGTCATAGTGGTGCAATACCTGGAGCGATTCAGGCAGATGATTTGCCTTTAGCATTAAGCAGGCTTAAAACCACGATTCAATCAGAAATGATGACTAATGACGACAATAAGGGCAATAAGGCTGAACTAGCTCAGGAAAGTGAAGATTATGTGAGCATCGACAAGCGGGCATTGCCGCTTATAGCATTACTAGAGGCCGCTATCGCTCAAAACGAAGATGTAATGTGGGAAGAGTAAAGTTTTTCATATTTTATATATCAGATTCAGTTATCCTGGAAAAATAAACACATAGCTAACAACTAGTTACATCAGCTTATTAAATTGACATCGATTTACCGGCAGGCTGGAAAATCGAGTTAATAACACGTTATAATGGTAGTATAATTTATGATATATGCTGCGTTTGACAGTAATAATATGAACGTAAAGGAGTGTGGAAATGAGTGAAGCCAGTTTATATGACCGTTTAGGCGGTGGTGAAAAGTTAAAAAACATTACTGCGGATATATGGACCAACCATAATATCAACACAAAGATTAAAAACCGCTATGTAAAAAGCGATGGAGAGAAAGTAAAGCAACTTGTATGGGAATTCTTCTGTTCTGGGATAGGCGGCCCTCAAGAATATACCGGTATGGACATGCTTACTGCACATACAGGTATGAACATTAGTGATACTGAATTTAATGCGGTATGTGATGATGTTCTAGCAGCATTAAATAAAAACAACGTCGGCCAAAAAGAAAAAGATGAAGTGCTGTGCATCTTATATTCTATGAAGGATGATATTGTAGACGTATAAGTTTGAATGCAAGTACGCTCACTAACGAGTGAATATGGAAAAGCCCGATTAAATCGGGCTTTTTTTATGAACCAAGATTATTGCTATTCAATAGGGGTATGCTAGGAAAGTATAATTGCTTATTTGCATCGCCCATCTGTATCGCCCATCTGTATCGCTTAGATGCATTTGGGGTGAGATTGGTATCTTCTAAAGCATCATGGATGGAAGCGTTGGTAACCCTGCAAGACCTTTATATGATGAGGTATCAGATGCTCGGCTAACTATGTGCTTGAAGCCTGGTTTTTTTTTACCTATACTATCTGCGTAATATTTTGCTAAGTCATTGTTTTTCAATGATTCGGAAGGGCCCCTTGAGGGCCTTTTTTATTGCTTATTCATAATTTAC
>CAZFEP010000045.1:0-14523 GCA_964517365.1 uncultured Thiotrichales bacterium
TAGAATACTCTGCGGCAGCGGGTGGATATGCAGGTAACCAAAGGGTAGGTTTACGTTTTTCAGATGTAAAAATTCCAAAAGATGCGACCATTACCGCTGCCTATATCGACTTCACTTCAGTGAATGAAACAGAAACTAGCTCTAGTGTAATCAATATTCATGCAGAAGCCGCTGACGATTCTAGTGCATTTGTAACCGGAATATCCAATGACTTAACAAACCGTATCACGACAGATACTTCAAGTTCCCCTCTAGCATGGACTCCATCAGTATGGTCCCCAAATACATTGTATTCCACACCCGATATTAAAGATTTAGTGCAGGATGTGGTTGATCGTGCCGATTGGTGTGGCGGTAATGCTATGACTTTTATTTTAGATGCGGTATCGGGAATACGAAAAGCAGTGTCTGATGATGCAGATGAAAGTCTTTCACCTGCACTACGCATTGAATATGATGAAACAACGGCCACAGGTTGTAATGCCATCGCGATTCAAGCGCAAATTAAAGCACAAAATGATGATGCAGAAGAAAGGGTTAGTAACGGCAACATGAGTTTTTCAAGCTCTGATATAGAGCTTAATGCAGATGGTGGTAACTCTCAAATTGTTGGTTTGCGTTTTCAGGACATCAATGTGTCCAGTTCTGACACGATCGTATCTGCTGAGCTTGAGTTTACCGTTGATGAAACAGATTCAGGATCAACCAATGTAACGATTTATGGTGAATATGCCGGAGATTCACAATCATTTTCAAGCACAAATAAAATAAGTACGCGTACCAAGACCACGGCAGCGGTTAGCTGGTCACCAGGTGCTTGGACTACTGAAGGCGATAAGCATGCCTCTCCTGATATATCCGCGATTGTTGAAGAAATCATTTCACATTCAGGGTGGAGCGCACTGAATAATATGTCATTTATCATTGAAGGTACGTCTGGAGAGCGTACTGCTGATTCTTATGATGGCAGTCCTATTAATGCGCCTAAATTGCGAATCAATATTGAAGGTTCCGGATTAGGTAGCAGTGCAGGCACTATTTCTGTGCGACAAAAACTACATGATGTAGTGGACGAGATTCAATGGAAGAGTGGAACACCTATTGTAGATGCCCTCTACGAAGCAGGATTATACTACCGGGGTGAGGATATATTGTTTGGACGTACACGTGGTGGTGGTGCAGCACTTAGCCCTATAAGTGAAAATACTGGTTCTCGCTCGGAACTTACACGTGTATCACATGAAGCATCCTATACTGGTAATGCACCAACACGTGATGGTAATTGTAGTGCAGATGATCTTAGTAATACAGATTGTAGAACAGAACGGATTGAAGGTGCTGCTACTTACAATTCGCCTATTGAGTTTGAGTGTCAAGATAACCATATAGTGTTTTTGTCAGATGGTCAGCCTAGTCGCTGGAATCTTAATGAAACAACTAGCCATTACTTTGATAAAGCTGCCTGTGATGTAGGCAGTAACAGAGGTCGCTGCGGTACCGATATTGTTAATTTCTTAAATAACAATGATCAGATTGATGATGGTACATTGGATGAAGATCAAAAAATTACGACTCATACTATTGGTTTTAACTTTGCCGGTAGTACCTACCTTCAAGATTTAGCCAGCAACGGTGGCGGTGGTTTTTATGAAGCTGAAACTGCTTCACAACTTGCTACCGTATTTACAGAAATTTTTGCTGATGTTTTAGCATCTCCAACCTCATTTGTAGCACCGGCAGTGACTATTAATACCTTCAACCGTTTGTCACATCGTGATGAATTGTATTTTGCATTATTTGAGCCAGACGATTCACCTCGTTGGCAAGGTAATCTCAAACGCTATCGATTAGATACTTCATCAGGTAATGCCGTTATCGTTGATGAAAATGATGCGCCAGCAGTAGATGGAAGTACAGGTTACTTTTCATCAAGCGCACAAAGTTGGTGGTCGACTACAACTGATGGTCAGGATATTGCTAGGGGTGGTTTTGCAGGTGTATTAGCCAGTAATAGAAAACTTTATACCAATACAGGATCTCATTCTGTATTAAGTAATGCAAGCAATAAGCTGCAAGATGGAAATTCATCTCTAACCAATGCCATGCTAAATATTGTTTCTGAACAAGCCGCAGATTCAAATTTCCGTTCAGACTTGCTTAGTTGGATTAATGGTGTAGATGTTTTAGATGAAGACGAAGATGGTAATGACACTGAACTAAGAAAATATGTCGGTGATCCATTACATTCTCGTCCTGCACTCATTACCTATGGTGGTACAACTGCATCGCCTGATACGGTTGCTTACTTTGGCACCAACGAAGGCTTTATACATGCTGTAGATGTGGATGATGGTTCTGAAATATTTTCTTTTATGCCACAAGAGTTGTTGCCAAATATAAAAGATATAATGGCTAATCAAGGCACACCTGCAGACCATAAGTATGGTGTAGATGGAACCATTACACCATGGGTCTATGATTCAAACGGTGATAACGATTTGGAAGATTCAGGTGACTTTGTATACCTGTACACAGGGATGAGACGCGGTGGCAATAATTATTATGCTTTAGACGTAACTTCTCGTGATAATCCTGAGTTATTGTGGACGATCACAGGTGGTTCGGGTGATTTCGCAGAGCTTGGGCAATCATGGTCTCAACCTATCAAATCTAAAGTAGATATTGGCGGTACGGAAAGAGATGTGCTGATTTTTGCAGGTGGTTATGATGGCAATCAAGATGATGCAGTCACTCCGCAAAACGATAACATCGGTCGAGCACTATATATCGTAGATGCTATTACAGGTGCGCGTTTATGGTGGGCAGGTCCGACAGGTTCGGGAGCAGATTTAGAAGTTACTGATCTGAATAACAGTATGCCAGCAAGCCCGTCTGTAATTGATTTAGACGTAGACGGCAAGGCGGACCATGCTTACATAGGTGATTTAGGTGGTCGTGTTTGGCGATTTGATTTCACGCATGGTAACAATGTTAACTCGTTTGGTTCGGCAACCTTGCTGGCGACATTGGGTGATACAGATTCAAACACTGCAAACGATGCGGAAAACAATCGACGTTTCTATCATACTCCTTCGGTTGCATTTAAGGCTCCGTTAGCAACACAAACATTATACGTGACTATTGGATCAGGTTTTCATGCACATCCTCTTAATCAAGAAGCACATGACATATTTTATGTGCTTGAAGATACAGATGTGATTAATTCTGGTTCAATGACATTGCCGCTGACAGAAGGAGACATCTATGATGCAACTTCTAATATGATTCAGGATGGCAATACAACACAACAGAGTAATGCACAATTAGCGCGTAATGCTGCATCGGGTTGGTATATTCGCCTAGAAGAGGATGGATCAACACAAATTGGTGAAAAGGCATTATCAAGAGCTACGATATTTAATAATGTATTATTATTTAGTACATACTTGCCTGAAGATCCTTCAAATTCAACATTGGCTGCTTCATGTCAAGCAGCAGCTGGTTTCGGAAGGACGTATGCGGTAAGTCTTGATGATGGTAGTTCAGTATTTAATTACAATACTATAATTTCCGGACTAGAAAAGACTGATCGGTTCATAACTTTGAATCATGTTGGTATCCCCCCAGAAGTTCAAATTATTATTCCAGATGGAAGTTTAGGGCATGGCAAGCAGCCAGTATTGTTAGTCGGAACTGAGGTCGTTGATACTGACTTTGATGCGCCACAACCAGAAATGATTTATTGGAATGATCAATGATGTATAAGCAAAAAGGTATTACTTTAGTCGAGTTAATGATCGTTGTGGTGGTGATTGCCATTTTGGCATCCATAGCGGTTCCAAGTTATCAAAACTATGTGCAACGCTCCAAGCGCGTAACAGCACAAGGGGACTTGTTTGCATTTAGAAATGCGATGCAAAGATATTTTGCAGAGAATAATACCTACGCGGGGGCTACGGCCGCCGCGGCAGATAGTGCCGGAGCGCCGATAGCCACATTATTTCCTTCGCAATCGCCAATTGATAGCAATGTTGCGGCATATACCTTAACCGTAAATGTAGCTTCTGTGGGTTCATCCTATACTTTGCAAGCTACACCCGTTGGTAGCCAAACGGGTGATTCATGCGGTAATTTGACGCTAACATCAACTAATGTGAAAGGGCCGTCTGCCAGCGCGAACCCAGATTGTTGGTGATATGGGTAAATTGAGATAATCATCTCAGTCCGGTTATCCGTTTTAAGTTACCTTTAATGACGTACTATACTTCTGTAGAAATCGTGCGATCTATAGTAAAGCATAAATATCTATGCTTATAAGCTAATTAAAATTGATATGAAAAAAAATGGATTTACATTAATTGAATTGATGGTAACGGTAGCCGTGCTTGCGATTATTGCAGCCATTGCTTATCCGTCTTATCAAGAACAAATGCGTAAAACGTATCGATCCGAAGCAAAAGCTGCTTTGATGGATGCTGCAGCAAAAGCAGAACGTCACTATACGCAGTTTGGTAATTATGGTGGAACGATTCCTATTCCTGCTACCACTGAAAATGGTTACTACACTATAAACTTGGTTGCGGGTACAAGCGCTAGCCCTCAGACATTTTTAATAACAGCAGCACCTGTTAGCCTAGGACCACAAGATGTAGATAAATGTGGAAGCTTCACTATTGACCAGGCTCAAACCAAATTAGTTACAGGCGCTAGTCTAAGTCCAGAGCAATGTTGGTAACGTTAGCTTTTCTTATCTCTGAAAATTTTTGGTAGAGGGAATACAACGTTTTCTGGTTTACCCGGGTCTTCGGTAACCACTGCCTTTTCTTTTTCTTTTAAATGTTGAATCACACGTTGAACTAATACTTCAGGTGCAGATGCTCCGGCAGTGACACCGATTCTGTTTTTATTTTCAAGCCAAGTATCTTTAATATATTCAGGGCCATCAACGAGATGTGCCTGGATTCCATTCTTATCAGCAATTTCGCGCAAACGATTAGAGTTAGAGCTGGCTTTTGAACCAATGACCAAAAGAAGATCGCAAGACGAAACCAGTTTTTTTACTGCATCTTGTCTATTTTGTGTGGCGTAACATATGTCATCTTTTTTGGGCCCAATAATATTAGGAAAACGATTTCTGAGTGCATCAATCACATCACTAGTATCATCAACCGATAAAGTGGTTTGAGTAACAAAAGCCGTTTTATTAATATCTTTAATTTTTAAATGATCAACATCACTGGCGTTTTCAACTAAGTGAATGTTACCGCCGTTGGCATTATCATACTGGCCCATTGTACCTTCTACCTCTGGATGGCCTTTGTGTCCAATTAAGATCGTGTCCAAACCATCTTTACTGTAACGCACCACTTCTAAATGCACTTTGGTAACTAGGGGGCAGGTAGCATCGAATACTTGTACATCACGGTTTTTGGCTTCTTCTTGAACAGCCTTTGAAACACCATGCGCACTGAAAATTACGGTAGAGCCATCTGGAACCTGATGTAATTCATCAACAAAAATTGCACCTTTTTCTTTTAAATCATTGACTACGAATTTGTTGTGTACCACTTCATGGCGGACATAGATTGGTGCACCAAACATATTCAAAGCACGTTCAACGATCTCTATTGCACGATCCACTCCTGCACAAAATCCACGAGGATTAGCGAGTAAAACTTCCATTACTTGGATTCCTCTTTAGAAAAAATGGCTTGAATGATCATTAATGTTGCACCCAGTAGGATGGCTGAATCTGCAATATTAAACGTTGGCCAATGACAGGTGGCTTGATTAATGGAGAAAAAGAAAGGTAAACAGCCTTCCGTTGCAGGATAAAACCAGTCAATAAAATCAATAACGTGCCCATATATACTTCGATCAATTACATTGCCAATGGCTCCACCAAGTATAAGAGATAAACTGACAGCGAGTAATTTCTCTTTTATTGAAAGTTTCTTTAACCATAGAAAAATGAAGATACTAACACCAACTGCCAAAGCTGTGAAAAACCAACGTTGCCAACCACCAGCATTACTCAGGAAGCTAAAGGCTGCACCTTTATTAAACGTTAAGGTGAAATTAAAAAAGGGTAAAAAGCTATTTGGAGAATGTGGCGTAAGAAAATGTAAAGCAGCTTGTTTGCTAACTTGATCTAAAATGATTACCAAAACTGTTAACCAAAGCCATTTAAGCATACTGGCGCACCTCACCCGGACCATCAGGCAAATTACTTATGCATCGAGAGCATAGCTCTGGATGTTCATTATGATTACCTACGTCTTCTCGATGATGCCAGCAACGCACACATTTCTGATGAAGTGATTTTGTGGCTTCAATAAAATATTCTGCACCATCTGCATTCACCATGTTGTGTGCCGTATCGGGAGCAGTGCCCGTTTTTACTTCAGCATAGGAAGTAATAAATATAAATCGCAGTTCATCACCTTTAATTTTCTTTAGATAGGCTGGTGCATTCCAAATTTTAACTTCAGCCTCTAGAGATGAACCAATTTCTTTTTGATTGCGAAGTTCTTCAAGTTGTTTGCCAATTTTTTCTTTGCACTCCAGTATTCCATCCCAATCAGCATCTGTTATGTTTTCATTTTTATTAAAATCACTTAGTTCATACCAGTGTTGTATAAAAACTGAATCATTACGCTCACCTGGAAGATGTTGCCAAACTTCTTCGGCGGTAAAACTTAAAATAGGAGCAATCCAGCGAACTAAAGATTCTGCGATATGGAACATGGCAGTTTGCGCAGATTTTCGTGCAGGGCTATCGGCTTTAGTGGTGTACTGACGATCTTTGATGATGTCTAAATAATCACTGCCTAATTCTAATACACAGAAATTATGAATTAAGTTATAGATTCTATGAAATTGATACTTTTCATATTGTACTAATATTTCTTTTTGCAATTGATTGGTTTTCCAAACAATCCAGTAATCTAATGAAACCATCTCATTGGGTGAAACGATATCTGTTTCTAGATTGAAACCATCAAGGTTTGATAATAAATAACGCAATGTGTTTCGGATGCGTCGATATGCATCAGAAGTACGATTCAATATTTCATCTGATACGTTAAGTTCACCACTATAATCAGTAGCGGATACCCAAAGTCGTAATACGTCTGCCCCTAATGAATTACAGATCTTCTGAGGTGCTACAACATTGCCAATGGACTTAGACATTTTCTTGCCATCGGCATCCACCACAAAACCATGTGTAAGCACTTGCTCATAAGGAGCATTGCCATACATTGCTACCGCTGTTTTTAATGAGGATTGGAACCAACCACGATGTTGGTCAGAACCCTCTAAATAAAGATTAACTTTTTCATTATTATCAAGATTTACCCCTAGGCGTTTTTGTGCAACCGCGTAATGCGTTATGCCAGAGTCGAACCAGACATCTAAAGTGTCCGTTACTTTTTTATATTGATCGGCTTCATTGCCAAGAAACTCGTGTATATCTAGGTCATACCAGGCATCCATGCCGTCTTGTTTAATTTTTTGGGCAATACGTTCTATAAATTCTGCTGTATCAGGGTGTGGTTGTTCAGTATTTTTATCAATAAAAAAGGTTATTGGAACACCCCACGTTCTTTGTCTGGAAATGCACCAGTCAGGGCTACTGGACAACATGCCTTCAATTCTTGCCTTACCCCAGTCTGGAATCCATTCTACTTTCTCTACCTGTTCATTCACCTCTGCTAATAAATTATTGGCAGCCATACTGATAAACCACTGCGGAGTAGCTCTATAGATGAGTGGGGTTTTTGTACGCCAGCAGTGAGGGAAACTATGTTGAAATTTTGTTTGATGAATTAAAGTGTCATTAGAAATTAATGTCTCAATAACTTTTTCATCAACCTTATATACATGTTCACCGGCAAAAAATTCGGTTTCTTTTTTAAAGACACCGTGATCATCCACAAGGTTTAGGGTACCTATGGAATATTTTTTGCCTACATTGAAATCATCTACACCATGATCGGGAGCCGTATGCACCGCACCCGTACCTGTTTCAGTTGTGACATGATCACCAAGAATGATCGGCACAGATTTGTTGTAAAAAGGATGTTGTAGTTGCAAGTGCTCTAATACTTTACCTTTGCATGTACCTACTACTTTGAAATCATCAATTCCATATTTCTTTAAACAAGTTTCATGCAACGCATTCGCAATTAATAAACGTTGTTTGCTGTTATTAATTGCGCATTCAACTAAAACGTAATCCAGGTCAGAGTGTAAAGAAACGGCTTGATTAGAGGGCAATGTCCATGGAGTAGTCGTCCAGATAACAACTGAAATTGGACCGTCACCTTCTTTTATACGTGTTTTCTCTAAAAAAGCATGCTCGTCTACTACTTTGAATTGCACATCAATTGCGAAGGATGTTTTGTCCTGGTACTCAACTTCGGCTTCTGCAAGCGCCGATCCACCTACAACACTCCAGTAAACCGGTTTAAAGCCACGGACTATATGACCTTTTGAAAATATTCTACCGATTGCACGCACAATATCTGCTTCAAAACCAAAGTCCATTGTTCGGTAAGGTTCATCCCATTCAGCAAAAATACCCAAGCGCTTGAAATCGGTGCGTTGTTTGTCTATTTGCTTACCTGCATACACACGGCAAGCTTCACGAAATTCCTTATGTGTTTTTTTGGTGCCTGCCTTACCTATTTTCTTCTCGACTTGATGTTCAATGGGTAGGCCGTGGCAGTCCCAACCTGGAACATATGGCACGTCGTAACCAGAAAGCGTTTTGCTTTTGATAATGATGTCTTTTAGGATTTTATTGACCGCATGGCCGATATGGATGTCTCCATTTGCATAAGGGGGTCCATCATGAAGATTGAATATCTTTCCCTCTTTATGGGCACCCTTGCGCGCATCGCGAAGCTGTTGGTATATATTCTTGTTTTCCCAAGTCTTCAGCATTTGTGGCTCTCGTTGAGCGAGATTGCCTTTCATAGGAAAAGATGTTTTGGGTAGGTTTAATGTGTTTTTATAATCGGTCATGACTGGTTTGTAGCGTGATCTAAACTTACTTTATAAGATATATCTAGGCTGCAATACTGAAAAAATCTTGAGCAGATTTTGCATCTTGTTTGATTTGATTTTTTAAGGCATCAAACGAATCAAATTTCTTCTCATTACGCAGTTTTTTGTAAAAAGTGACTTTCAGGAATTCGCCATATACTTGATCTGAAAAGTTGAATAAATGCACTTCTAGTTGGGTGCGTGTGCCACCTACTGTGGGACGATGACCTATATTGGCTACCCCCGTGTGCTCACTGCCATCTGCTCGGGTTATGGTTACCGCAAATACGCCATTTATTGCGCAATTTTTGCGTCTGATAGGTATGTTGGCTGTGGGAAAACCAATTGTGCGGCCTTTTTTGTCACCATGAATGACATGGCCCGACATAGAATATTTTCGACCCAGCATTTTTGTAGCCGCTTCTAAATTACCCTGATTAAGGAATTCACGAATGGATGTACTGCTTACACGTTTACCATCATTAATAAAGCTATTTGTATCTTCGACAATATAATTTAATTTTTCAGAAAAATTTTTCAGTAATTCTAAATCACCTTTACGATCTTTACCAAAACGAAAATTATCGCCAACTGTGAGGTGCTTGATCTGTAATTTTTCTACTAAAATATTTTTGATAAATGTTTCAGCTGGCATGCTGGAAAGATCATGATTAAACTTTAAGCATACGAATCGATCAATTCCAAAACGATCTAGCAATGAAAACTTTTCTCTAAAATTAGTCAGTCGTGCCGGTGCTTGGTTGGCAAGAAAAAACTCTTTTGCAGAGGGCTCAAAAGATATCACCATCGAAGGTAATCCTAATGCCTTGCTTTGCTGAATAATTTTATTGATTACAAATTGGTGGCCTAAGTGAACACCATCAAAATTACCAATCGTAGCAACGGTTCCTGTTGAATCAACCGGGGAATTACCAAGGGGGTCCTTGTTGCGGCTATGAATAGTTCGGATTAGTTGCATGAAATGATGTCAGTTTTCGTTAAATACCATTATTTCAGTATGAAGTGTTTGGTTCGAATGCCTAGTGTGGCTAGCGCGACAATATACAACACTGCCCCCAGTAGCATAAAGCCCAGCAGTGCGGCGATGCGATGTAATCCAGTCCAATCAAGCCATTGAGTGGTTTCTGGTATTACTTGAAACAGCACCATCAACATCAGCATCGAGGCAATACATATTTGTATTAAAAATTTTGTCCAGCCAGTTTGCATTGAAATCGATACTGATTTTTTTAGCATAATAAATAGCAGTATGGCATTAATGTATGCAGAAATTGAGGTGGCTAGCGCAAGTGCAGCATGTGGTCCGGGTAATGTGTAGGTGGACCATACCCATAAGAACAGTAAATTTAGAATGATGTTGCATAGCATTGCAACCACACCAATTTTAACCGGAGTTTTGGTGTCTTGACGTGAATAAAATCCAGGCGCTAGCACTTTTATCAAAATGAATGCGGGTAATCCCAATGCATAAGTCATCAAACTTAGGGATGCCATATTAGTATCAAGGAGCGTGAATTCGCGATATTGAATCAGGGAGATCAATATAGGTTTCGCTAGTAGAATTAATCCAACCGTACATGGAATGGCTATAAATAATGATAGTTTTAGCGCCCATTCAAGTGTTTGGCTAAAGCCCGATGTGGATTGATTCACATGTTGTTTAGATAGTCTTGGCAGAATGATGGTTGCGGTGGCCACGCCAAATATGGCTAATGGTAGTTCTACAAATCGATCAGAAATGTATAACCAGCTGATACTGCCCACTGCTAAAAATGAAGCGATTAGAGTATTAATGAGCAGATTGATTTGAACGACTGATGAGCCAAATATGGCTGGTAACATTAGACGGCCAATTTTTTTAACGCCCTCGCTCGCACCGTGTAAGGAAAATTTTGGTAATAAGCCTAAACGACTCAAGAAAGGAATTTGAAATAGTAACTGAGCGACTCCAGCAATAAATACGCCCCAAGCGAGGGCTATAACAGGCTGATCAAAATGTGGTGCGAGCCATAGGGTGACTGCAATCAAAGAAAGATTTAAAAATGTGGGCGTGAATGCCGGTACTGCAAATTGGTTAAAGGTATTTAGAATCCCGGCAGAGAGAGCTGTTAAGGATATAAACAATATATAAGGAAAGGTTATACGCAGCATTTCACCTGCAAGCTCGAAACGTTGTGGCTCATCCACAAACCCTGGTGCAAATATATATATGAGCAGCGGAGCCACCAAAACGCCCACAATGGTAATAACAAGCAAGATTAAGCCCAGTACTCCAGCAACATGATTGACTAGATTCTTCAATTCTTGCTCTGAATACTTTTCTTTATACTCTGATAAGACGGGTACAAAAGCTTGAGAGAAGGCGCCTTCAGCGAAGAGTCTACGCAGAAAGTTCGGTATGCGAAAAGCTACAAAAAACGCATCTGTACTGCCTGTAGCGCCTAAAAAGATGAAAATCACCGCATCCCGGATATAACCAAAAATCCTGGAAATAAACGTCATAACGCTGATTACAGCTGTTGACTTAAATAGAGCGCGTTGATCAGCCATTTGTGGGTAATTATAAGGTGTTTATTGGGTTATTAGGCAGATATGGACGGGCACGAGGTTGACATTTTTTTATCTTACTTACATGATACGCGACCCGAACCAAACAACTATAACCTAGAAATGGGCAAAATCATCAGGCCTGCATAACTAGAAAAGAGACATAACAGGATTAACATTGGCTAATATACAATCAGCAAAGAAACGAGCACGTCAGGCGATAAAAAATCGCTTACATAATGCAGGTCAACGTTCTCAATTACGTACCAAAATCAAAGCCGTGGTCAAATCGATTGATGCCGGAGATAAAGGTGCTGCAGCCGAAGCATATAAAGATGCTGTGCCGGTTATTGATGCCTCGGTTAGTAAAAAACTGATTCATGCCAACAAAGCGGCTCGTCATAAAAGTCGATTGAACGCGCGTATAAAATCTATGTAATTTTACCGCGTTGCAATAATTCTTATTGCAACTATGTCAACCACTAATTGTGTAAACCACAGCAAACTACTACAGAACTACCAAATTATCTCGGTGGATTAACTCAGGTTCTTCAACATAACCTAGCGTAGCTTGAATTTCTGCACTGGCAATGCCTTTAAGCTTTTTAGCTTCTTTGGCGTTGTAATTTACCAGTCCACGTGCAATCTCATCACCTTTACTGTTTACGCAACTTACAACCTCGCCTCTTTCAAAATGGCCATTGACGTATTGCACGCCAATGGACAATAAGCTTTTTCCATCTTTGCATATAACTTGGCACGCACCATCATCCAACACTAATTCGCCATTGGTATAAAGTTGGTTAGCAATCCATTGTTTACGGGCGACTAATGGCTCGTTGTCAGGATACAACAATGTGCCATGCGATATGCCATCAGCAATTTCTAGCAAAATATTTTCAGTTCTTCCTGGCGCAATGATCGTGGCAGCTCCCGCACGGGCAGCAAGTCGAGCTGCTGAAATTTTGGTAAGCATGCCGCCACGTCCTAATTCGCCAGCACTTGGCCCGGCAACCTGGTCTAGTAATGAATCATTCGCAGAAATTTCATCAATAAGTTGATTGTCAATCTGATGGTTATCTGATTGCTTAGGTGGTGATTCAAACACTCCTTGTTGGTCAGTTAATATAATCAAAGCATCTGCTTCAACAAGATTGCTTACTAATGCTGCAAGCGTGTCATTGTCGCCAAATTTTATCTCATCGGTAGCTACCGTGTCATTTTCATTTACTACTGGAATTACTTTTAAAGATAAAAGTTTTCGTAACGTTGTTCGAGCATTCAAATAACGTTTTCGATCTTGTAAATCATCATGAGTAAGTAACACTTGGGCACTATGCAATGAGTGTTTTTGTAAGCATGATTCGTAAGCTTGAATTAAACCCATTTGGCCCACCGCAGCTGCTGCCTGTAATTCATAGACAGCATGTGGGCGCTTGTCCCACCCTAAACGATTCATGCCTTCAGCGATGGCGCCAGAGGAGACAAGAATTATTTCCTTACCTGTTTTAACCAGGGTAGCAAGTTGAGAAGCGAGATTAGTAATGGCTTCCATGTTCAGGCCACGTCCATTTTTGGTGACCGAAGAGCTTCCTACTTTAACTACCCAGCGTTTGCCTTTGCTGACATGTTGGCGTTTGTTGTCGACTATATTGCTCACTTTATTGCCTAATATTTATATTTTCGTTGTGGCGGCTTGATTGTCAGGCTCATATAAATAATGGTAAATACTATTGCATAGCTCTTTAGTGCCTGATCGGCTAATAGTAGAAATCGAAAAAACCGGTCCTTCCCAGTTTAAATCCTTTATACAGTTTTCAATAGTAGTTTGGCATTCATCTTCAGGTAGTAGGTCATTCTTGGTAAACACTAACCATCGATCTTTATCACTTAATTCATTGCCGTCTTCATCACTATATTTTTTAATTTCATTCAGTATTGAGTAATAATCTTTGCTGACATCTTTTTCATATTCAGCGGGTGAGAGCTCAATCATGTGTAATAGTAACCTTGTGCGCGTTAAATGCTTAAGAAACTGTATTCCTAGTCCTGCTCCTTCCGCAGCACCCTCAATCAAACCAGGTATATCTGCGATCACAAAACTCTTGTGTGGTGCAATATATACCACCCCTAAGCTTGGGTATAAGGTTGTAAAGTGGTATTCCGCAACTTTTGGGGTGGCAGAAGAGAGTGTTCGTATTAATGAAGATTTACCTACGCTTGGCAAGCCCAATAAACCCACGTCTGCGAGCAGTTTAAGTTCCAGATGCAGATCACGCATATCGCCTTGTTCGCCCGGAGTGGTCTTACGCGGTGCACGATTAGTAGATGTCTTGAATCGGGCATTACCTAAACCATGTGCGCCACCTTTGGCAACTAATAATTGTTGATTATGTTTTGTTAAATCACCGATAACCTCTTTTGTTTGTGCATCTTTTACGATGGTGCCAAGAGGAATTTTGATTAAACTGTCTTCACCTTTTTTGCCGGTGCGATCTTTACCTAAACCATCTTGCCCACGTTGGGCTTTAAAATTACGGGCATTACGAAAGTCAGCTAAGGTATTTTGGTTCTCATCAGCAACTAAATAAATACTTCCGCCGTCACCGCCGTCACCGCCATCTGGTCCGCCAAGTGGAATATATTTTTCACGGCGAAAACTAAGACCACCATTGCCACCGTTTCCGGCTTGGACGTGGATAACTGTTTCATCAACAAACTTCATAGATTTTAATAATATAAAATAGCGTTTTATTCTTTAGCGCAAAAAAAAGCCCCGACTAAGCGGGGCTTTGCAAACTTATAAAAATAAGTAATTAATGCACCGCTTCAATGCGTACAAATTTTCGATTTTTCGGGCCTTTAGTTTCAAATACTACACGGCCATCTGATTTTGCGAATAAA